>NZ_JCAFUN010000006.1:0-256212 GCF_059371375.1 Stenotrophomonas sp. YJH_SMC_64
CAGGGCTGATGCCCGGTAGTGCCGGCCGCTGGCCGGCATCCCTGTGTGGCGGGATCAATGCGGTTGCCGGCCAGCGGCCGGCACTACCGTTCGGCAGTTTCCCAGGGGAAGCGTGGCAGGGCGTCCACCGCCTGTTCCAGGCGCCGTGACCAATTCTGGTGGATGTCCGCATACAACGTTGAATCCGCGCCGAGCCGCAGCTGCTGCCCGATGCGCAGTTCACCATCACGCAGCAGCGCCAGGTCGATCGGCAGGCCTACCGACAGATTGGAGCGAATGGTCGAATCCAGCGACACGATTGCCGTGCGCGCCGCGTCCTCCAGGCGTGTGGCCGGGCTGAGGATGCGGTCCAGGATGGGCTTGCCGTACTTGGACTCACCGATCTGAAGATAGGGCGTCTCCGGCGAAGCGGCGATGGCGTTGCCGAGCGGATAGATCATGTACAGCCCGGGCCGCTCGCCAGCGATCTGGCCACCGAAAATCAGCGTCGCCTGGGTGTTGACCCCGTCATGGCCGTGCTCGCTGTGGCTGCTGTGCACCTGGCTGTCCACCAGCAGCTGGCCGACGTACTCGGCAGCTTCGAACAGATGGGTCATGTCGCGCAGGTTGGGCGTGCGCCGTTCACCGGCGTCGCGCCCCAGGCGTGACACCAGCAGCTGGGTGGTGGCCAGGTTGCCAGCCGCCATCAGCACGTAGGCTGCCTGGCCGGGGTACTCGAACACGTGCAGCTTGCGGTGCACGCGCACATCGTCCAGCGAGGCATTGGTCCGGGTGTCGGCAGCGAAGACCAGGCCTTCGTCCACCTCGATTCCAACGCAATAGGTCATGTCGGTGCCCTATCATGTGCGTCCCGGATTGTAGGCAGGCCGCCGTGACGACGGCATGTCCACGCCCCCCAAGTGCCGTCACCTGAACCGCATGACCACCGTGCTCCTGAGCCTGGGCAGCAACGTCCAGCCCCGCCGCTACCTCCACGCCGCGGTGACGGCCCTGCGCGAGCGCTTTGGCGCACTGCAGGTGTCACCCGCCTACCGTACTGCCGCGGTCGGCTTCGATGGCCCGGCCTTCCTCAACAATGCGGTGGCGATCGAGACCGATCTGCCGCTGCAGGAACTGGACGACTGGCTGCATGCGCTGGAAGACGCGCATGGCCGCGATCGCAGCGGGCCGCGCTTCTCCGACCGGACCCTGGATATCGACGTGGTGTTCTACGGCGACCTGGTGGTGGAAGGCCCCGGCCACCTGCGCATTCCGCGCCCGGAACTGAAGCATGCCTTCGTGCTGAAGCCGCTGGCGGACATCGCGCCGGGCTTCATCGACCCGGTCAGCGGGCAGGACCTGGCCACGCTGTGGCGGGCGCACGCGCAGTTTGGCGAAGCGTTCGAGGTGATGGACCTGGAATGACGGCGGTTGCCGGCCAGCGGCCGGCACTACCTCAACTGACCGTGCGCCCACCATCCACGCGCAGGGTGTGGCCGGTGACGAAGCTGGCTTCGGCCACCAGCCAGTAGACCGCTTCGGCGATCTCCTCGACCGTGCCGATCCGTGCCAGCGGCGTGCGCGCCAGCAACGCCTCGCGGGCGAAATCGTCCTTGCCCTGCTCCGGCCACAGGATCGCACCCGGGGCCACCGCATTCACACGCACCTTCGGCGCCAGCTCCAATGCCAGCGCGCGGGTGGCCATCTCCAGCGCAGCCTTGGCCATGGTGTAGGCGATGTGGTCGCGCATCGGGTCGGTGCCGTGCAGGTCGGTCAGGTTGACGATGCAGCCCTGCTGGCGGCGCAGGTAGGGCGCCGCCGCCTGTGACAGCAGCAGTGGCGCGCGCGCGTTGACCGCGTACAGCTCGTCCATCGCCTCGGCGGTGACCTGGCCGAGCGGGGTGGGGAAGAAGTTGGAGGCGTTGTTGACCAGCGCGTCCAGTCGGCCGAAGTGGGTGACCGCCTGTTCCACCAGGTCGGCCAGGGCGTCGGCGTCACGCAGGTCGGCCTGCAGGGCCAGCACGCTGCCCGGGCGCACGTTGTCGAAATCGAACGCGGCCTGCTGCAGCTCGGCGCTTGAGGTATTGGCGTGCAGCACCACCGACCAGCCACAGGCGTGGAACTGGCGGGCGATGGCCGCACCGATCCGGCGCGCGCTGCCGGTGATCAGGACCACGGGGTGGGTATCGCTCATCGAGGGTCCTCCAAGGCTCGGCTATCCTGTGCACCATTGTCACCGCATTCGAAGACGCCATGCAGCCCACCTTCCCCCTGCCCGAAGCCGATGCCCTGGCCCATAGCGATCAGCTGGCGGCCGCCCTGCGCGCCGAGATCCTTGCGCAGGGCGGGGCGATGCCGTTCTCGCGCTTCATGGAGCTCTGCCTGTATGCCCCCGGCTGGGGCTATTACAGCGCCGGCGCCAGCAAGTTCGGTGGCAGTGGCGACTTCACCACCGCACCCGAGCTCGGCAGCCTGTTCGCCGGCAGCGTGGCCAATGCGCTGGCGCCCGTGTTCGCCCAGCTGGGTGCGCAGGCGCGCATGCTGGAACTGGGCGGTGGCACCGGCGCCTTCGCCGAGGCGGTGCTGCTACGCCTGGCCGAGCTGGACGCGCTGCCGTCGCGCTACGCCATCCTGGAACCCAGTGCCGACCTGCGCGAGCGCCAGCAGCAGCGCCTGCAGCAGAACCTGCCGGCCGAGCTGGCCGCGCGCGTGGACTGGGTCGACCGCCCGATCGAGGAGGACTGGGAAGGGGTGGTGTTCGCCAACGAGGTGATCGACGCGCTGCCGACCCCGCGCTTCCTGATCCGGGATGGCGAGGTCTACGAGGAAACCGTCGAGCTGGACGCCGAGGGCAACTTCATCCGTGGCGCGCAGCCGGCCGACATCCTGCTCAACGGTGCGGTGCGCCATATCGAGCGCTACCTGGAAAAGCCTTTCGCCGAAGGCTACCGTTCTGAAGTGCTGCCGCAGCTGCCGTACTGGCTGCAGGCGGTGGCCGGTGGCATGCAGCGTGGTGCGATGCTGTTCGTCGACTACGGCTACAGCCGCAGCGAGTTCTACCAGCACGACCGCGACGATGGCACCGTGCGTGCGTTCTACCGCCACCACGTGCACAACGACGTGCACCGCTGGCCGGGGTTGCAGGACATCACCGCGTCGGTGGATTTCACCGCGATGGCCGAGGCCGGCATGCACGGCGGATTCGAGCTGGCCGGCTACTGCAGCCAGGCCAGCTTCCTGCTCGGCAACGGCCTGGACCAGGTGCTGCTGCTGGCCGAGGAACGCACCGATGAGGTCGGCCGCATCCAGCTGCGCGACCAGGTGAAGAAGCTG
Source organism: Stenotrophomonas sp. YJH_SMC_64 (assembly GCF_059371375.1). Lineage (NCBI taxonomy): Bacteria > Pseudomonadati > Pseudomonadota > Gammaproteobacteria > Lysobacterales > Lysobacteraceae > Stenotrophomonas > Stenotrophomonas sp. YJH_SMC_64. The sequence goes on from NZ_JCAFUN010000006.1 coordinate 3,313, forward strand.
ACCCTGCCGACCGAGATGGGCGAGCGCTTCCAGGCCATCGGCCTGCAGCGTGGCGTCGACTTCGAACCGGCCTTCGAGCTGGGTGACCTGAGCTGGCGCCTGTGAGCGAGGTGTTGCCGGCGATCAAGCCGCTGCGGCGGCCGCGGTTGTGGGCCGGGCTGTGGGCGACGGCAGTACTGCTGGTGATCGTGGTCTGCCTGATTCCACCGCCGCCGATTCCGTTGCCGGAAAACAGCGACAAGGGCGAGCACTTCCTCGCCTACTTCATCCTGGCCGGCAGCGCGGTGCAGCTGTTCCGTCGGGGCCGCCCGCTGCTGTGGGTGGGCGTGGGCCTGGTGTTGATGGGCATCGGCATCGAATTTGCCCAGGGTGCGCTGACCAGCAACCGCATGGCCGACCCGATGGATGCCATCGCCAACACGGTCGGTGTGCTCGCCGGCATGGCCACCGCACTGACCCCGCTGCGCGACCTGCTGCTGCGCTGGCGCGGGTAAAGGCGTGCCAACCCAGGTTGGCACCTACCCGTAGATCCACGCCATGCGTGGATGCTCTTCCCGAGGTGCCGACCAAGGCCGGCACCCACCTGGACAGGCCTGCCGTCATTTCCCCAGGGTCACCTCATCCAGCACCCACATCGCCGGGCGCGTGTCGCCGGTGAAGTTGATGCACAGGTCACCGCTGCCCTGCGTCCCCTTCGGCAGCGCCGCACGCAGGGTCACGAAGCCATCGGCATCCGGCTTGGCCGGCAACGGCACTTCCGCCAGCACCTTGCCGCTGCAGTCGCCACGACGCACGAGCATCTCACCGTGTGGCCGCTTGGCCTTCTCGAAGCGACGCTTGGGTTCATCGTGGGCAAGCTGGAAGTAGTACGGAATACGCCCCGCGCGGACCTCCAGGCTGCCGATGCCGTCCAGCTGCGCCTGCGGCCAGCGCCAGCACGGCTGGAAGATGTCCACGTTGAACACCGCGCGGTTGCCTTCGCGTGGGCCATCGTCTTCCAGGCGCAGCACCAGGCCCTTCTTGCCCACGCAGCTGAGCAGCTCATCGCTGCGGCGGCTGAGCAGCGACTGTGCGGTGAAGGTGGCAATGGTCGGTTTCGCCGCCAGCATCTGGCCCTGGTAGAACGCGGCAGCCTGCACGGTGGTTGGCAGTTTTCCGGTCAGCGGCTGCTGGTACAGCGGTGACTGCGCGCTCACCGGCTGGCCATCGGTGCTGTAGCGCACTTCATAGCCCAGCGGATTGGCCAGCGACACCGTCACCGTGTTGTCCGCGCGATTGTCGGTGTAGTCCACGCCCACTTCGAACGGAGTCTGCGCATAGGCCAGGCCCCAGGCACGGTAGCGCTGCAGCTGGGACGGCAGGCGCGCGAGGAAATCGCGGAAATCGCGATGTTCCGGCGTGCTCCAGCCGGTCTCGGCCACGGCGGCCAGGCGTGGGAACAGGTTGTGCTGCAGGCGTGCGTAGCTGCGCGTGTGCTCGGTGAACATGTTGGCCTGCAGGCCGAGGATGTGCCCGCGCTTGTCAGCGGCCAGCTCGGCCGGCACCGGCTCGAAGTTGTACAGCTTGCCGAGGTTGACTTGGGTCGGGCGGCCGGGCGGTTCGTTCGGCGAGGCCGTCTGCAGGTAATCCAGATAGAGGTAGCCGACCGGCGACATGATCACGTCATGGCCGGCGCTGGCCGCAGCCAGACCGCCTTCGGTGCCCTGCCAGGACATCACCGTGGCCTGCGGCGGCAGCCCACCTTCGAGGATCTCATCCCAGCCGATCAGGCGCCGGTCGTGCTCCTCCAGGAAGGTCTCCAGGCGCTTGATGATGTGGCTCTGCATGGCCATTTCATCCTTGATGCCCAGCGCACGCATGCGCTGCTGCACCTGCTTCGACGCTTCCCACTGGTCCTTCACCGCCTCGTCGCCACCGACGTGCACGTACTTGGCCGGGAACAGGTCGATCACTTCTTCCAGCACGTTCTCGAGGAAGGTGACGGTGCTGTCTTCAGTGTTGAACAGGTTGGGGAACACGCCCCATTCACTGATCGGTTTCAACGGCGTATCGATGGTGCCCAGCTCCGGATACGCAGCAATCGCGGCAGTCGCGTGGCCCGGCACATCGATTTCCGGAATCACCTGGATATGCAGCTTCGCCGCATAGGCAATCACTTCGCGGATCTGGTCCTGCGTGTAGAAGCCGCAATACGGATGCTCCTCGCCAGTGACCGGATCGATGCCACCGTCGCCGGCCGGCAGGCGGCAGCTGCCCACGTCGGTCAGCTTCGGGTAGCGCTTGATCTCCATGCGCCAGCCCTGGTCGTCGGTGAGGTGCCAGTGGAAGGTGTTGAGCTTGTGCGCGGCCATCGCGTCGAGCACGCGCTTGATCTCGTCCAGGCTCTGGAAGTGACGTGCGGAATCGAGCATGAAACCGCGCCAGCTGAAGCGCGGCGCGTCTTGGATCTGCACCGCCGGCAGCACGCCATTGCTGCCGCCGGTGGCGAGCTGGGCGAGGGTGGTCGCGCCGTAGAACAGGCCGGTTTCGTTGCCGGCCTGGATCAGCACGCCCTGCGCGGTGCTCTCCAGCGTGTAGCTTTCGCCGCTGTCGCGGAAGGTGGGCACGATCTGGAAGCGGATGCTGCCCGACATGCCTGCCGCCTTGCCGCTGGCTCGTGCAAGGCGCGGACCACCGCTGCGGGCCAGCAGATCGGCGAACTGGCTGGCGACGCGCTGCGCGGCTTCGCCTTCGGCCTGCAGCACGGTGTCGGCGCGGACGGTGATGCCGCTGCCCTGGCCGCGCTGCACGGTCGCCGGTGCGGGAATCAGCATGAGGCTGCCGGCGCGCAGCAGAGGGCCGGGTGCTTCAGTGGCGGGTGTGGGGTCGGCGGCAAGTGCCGGCAGTGCCGGCAACAGGGCGAGCAGGCTGCCCAGCAGCACTGCGCTGCGCATCCGGGCGCGGGAAGGCTTGACCATCGGTACGACTCCTTGGAACGGTGCGATGAACGCTATACATGAAAAACGCCGGGCCCGGAATGACCCAGGCCCGGCGTGCGTGCACGACTCGGCGATGTTGCCGCCGCTGGATCAGTACTTGAAGCGGAAGTTGAGGTAGTACTGGCGACCGTTGCTGTAGAACGAGGTCGGGATGGCCGCGGTCTGGTAGTACTTGTAGGTCGGGTTGTTGAGGTTGAGCGCATCGAAGCTGATGCTCAGCCAGTCGGTGGCCTTGTAGCTCAGCGACGCCGACAGGGTGCCGAAGTCATCCTGGTAGTACGGGTTGGCGCCGGACAGGCCGATCAGGAACGACGAACGGCGGGTGTAGCTGACGCGTGCACCGAAGGTATCGTTCTCGAAGTAGGCACCGACGTTGTAGGTGTTCTTCGAAGTACCCAGCAGGTTGTCGCTGCCATCGGCCCAGGTGTGGTCGGTGCTGCCATCGGCGTAGGTGTAGTTGGCATTGACACCGAAGTACTCGCCGATCGGCTGCTCATAGGCCACTTCGATACCGCGCACCTTGCCGTCGGCATTGCGCGGGCGGGAGATGTTGTATTCCTCGAGACGGTTGGTCAGCTCGCTGAACAGCATTTCCTTCTCGGTGCTGAAGGCGACGTAGTCCTTCAGGCGCATCGAGTAGGCACCGATCGACAACATGCCGCGCGGCATGAAATACCACTCCAGGTTGGCGTCGAAGTTGGTCGACACCACCGGCTTCAACTTCGGATTGCCGCCACCGCCGGTCCGGTTCAGGTCCGAACCGTACGACGAGGCACCCAGTGCCGAGAAGTCCGGCAGGGTCTGGGTCTGCGAGGCGGCCACGCGCAGCACCAGGTCGTCACGCAGGTCGTACTTGAAGTTGGCGCTCGGCAGCACACGGTTGTGCTTGTTCTCGAAAGCTTCGCGGGTCCACGCGCCGAACAGGCTGCTCACGTCCGGCACGGTCGAGCCGGTGGCGGCGGCGTAGGTATCGATATCCTGCTTGATGTTGACGTAGCGCAGGCCGACGTTGCCGCTCCAGCGGTCGCCGCTGAAGTTGCCCTGTACGTAGGCAGCGAAGTTCTTCTCGGACACCGTCCACTCGGCGCCGTAGTTGTGGCGGCCGGTCGGGCCGTCATTGCCGGACAGCCAGGTGGAGTTGTTGGTCACTGCTTCCTTCAGTGCGCCCGGGGTGAAGTACCACAGGTCACGCGGGAAGCTGCCACCGATGCCGTTGGCGAAGCCACCGGGGAAGTTGGCGGTGGCGCCATTCTTCAGCGCATTCCAGATCGCGCCCGGGGTTGCGCCTTCCGGCGACTTGGCCTCGCGCTTGTGGTCGCCGAAGCGGGCGCCGAAATCAATCGAGTTCAGTACGCCAGCGTCGGCGAAGTACTGGTTGAAATCGAGCGTGGCCCACTTTTCCTTGTCGATCGCGGTGACCTGCTGGTTGCCCCAGGTGCCGAAGTCGGTCACGCCGCTCGGGCCGATGTTGCCCCCGACGTTCCAGTCGATCGGCGAGCCGTTGCCGTGGGTTGCCCAGGTGGCGCCGCCACCACGGGCCAGGTTGACTTCGGCGATGTACTGGCGCGGCGTTTCGCCGGTGCCCTTGGTGCTGCCAGCCTGGAATTTCATGCCCAGGTTGTCGCTGATCTGCCAGTCGGCATCGAAGGTGATGTAGTTGGTCTTGGCCTTCGACTCGCGGTAGATCATGTCGTACACCGCGTAGTCGCGGTCGGCCTGGCCGGCGAAGGTGGCGTTGGACAGCACGCCATCCTTGATGACGTAACCCGGATTCGGGGCCTGGCCCGGAATCAGGATCTTGTTGCCATTGGCATCTTCAACGGTGCGGTCATTGAGGATGCGGCCACCCCACAGCATGAAGTTGCGGTTGTAGTTGTTCGCCTTCAGTTCCGAGCTGAAGCCTTCCAGGCCCAGGGTCAGGTTGTCCATCGGCTTGAACTGCAGCGACACCAGGCCGCCCTTGCGCTCGCGGGTCTGTTCGAACAGGGTCGAGCCGAGCAGGCCCGGGGCATAGACGCCGGCCAGGTCCGGGTTGGACTTGGCCACGGTGCCATTCGGATCGATCTGGAAGAAACCGCCCGGGATTTCCTGCGCTTCGCGGCGCAGCTCGCGCTTCTGGCTGAAGGCCTGCACCATCACGCCGAAGTTGCCTTCGTCGTTCTTGTAGTTGAACAGTGCCGACAGCTGCGGGTCGTTGGACTTGGCCTGGTCCGAACGCACCATGCCGATGGAGCCTTCCGCAGTGAGCTGCTTGGAGAATTCCAGCGGCTTGCGGGTGAGGATGTTGACGGTACCGGTGGTGCCGCCGTCCTGCAGCTTGGCCTGCGAGGACTTGTTCACTTCCACCGAGCGCACCAGTTCCGACGGCAGCAACGAGTAGCTGACGCTGCGGCCGACGTTGTTGCCCTGGCTGAGCACGAACCAGTCGGCGGTGCCGACGGTGTGGCCGTTGATCAGGGTCTGGGTCAGGCTCGGGCTGGTACCACGCAGGCTGACACGGTCGGCTTCGTCGAAGCCGCCTTCGTCGGCGCTGGACGAGCTGATGTTCACGCCCGGCAGGCGCTGCAGGGTGTCGGCGACGTTGTGCGCGGGCAGCTTGCCCACGTCTTCGGCGGTGACCACTTCCACGCGCGCATTGGCTTCGCGCTTGGTGTCCAGCGATTTTTCCATCGACCCACGGATGCCGGTGACCTGCACGGTATCCAGGTCGGTGGCGGTCTGGGCGGCCTGCTGCGCATGTGCACTGAAGGCGATGCAGCTGACGATGGCGGCCGAAAGCAGGGTCTTGCGGGTGTTCATGATGTCTCTCCTCATCACTCGATTGGATGCCGGCGGCGGTGTTCGATTACGGTTGCGATGACATGCGCGGGGCGGCGGCGAAGTCCCGTGCGTTGGCGTGCCACGTACTGCGTGCTGCGATTGCGTTGAAGCCTGTTGCGGTGTCAGGCGGCCGACTGCTGCTGCAGGTACCAGCTGGCAGCGCCGACCACGCCCAGCTGGCCGTGCTCGACGACCTTCACCGGGATGCGTGCCAGCGCTTCGCCCATCGGCCCCTTCTGCAGGTAGCGTTCGACGAAGGTGCTGGCGTGCAGGTATTCGCGGATCTGCGGCAGGATGCCGCCGGCCAGGTAGACGCCACCATGGGCGCCGTAGAACAGCGCCATGTCGCCGATGGTGCTGCCGAGCAGGCCGCAGAACACATCCAGCGCCTGGCGCGCATGTGCATCGCTGTCGGCCATGGCCGCAGCGGTGACCGCATCGGGGCTGGCCAGGGTCGGCGCCTGGCCCTGCAGCGCGCATACCGCGCGGTACAGGTTCATCAGGCCCGGGCCGGAGATCGCGTGTTCGATCGACACGTGCGCGCGGTCGCGCTGCATGTGGCGGACGATGGCCATTTCCAGTTCGGTGCTGGCGGCCAGGGTCGGCTGGCCGGCTTCGGTCGGGAGCACCACCGGGCCGTGCGCGGTGGGGATCCACAGCGCGGCGCCGAGGCCGGTACCGGGGCCGACCACCAGGGTCGGGCCGCGGGCGGCGGTTTCCGGTCCGCACAGGTGCAGCACGCCACTGGCGTCAACCTGCGCAGCGGCATAGGCCACGGCTTCGAAGTCGTTGACGATGAAGACCCGCTGCAGGCCGACGTCGGCTTCCACCTGGCGTGCCGACAGCGGCCACGGCAGGTTGGCGGTGATCACCGTGCCGTCCTCGCGGGCGTAGCCGGCACTGGCGACCACGCAGTGCGTGGGCCGCGGGCCTTCGCCGAGGAAGTCGGACAGGATCGCGCTGAGGCCTGCATGGTCGGCGTTGCGGTACTTGCGGTACTCCAGCACCTGCACCGGATGGGCGGCATCACCGCTGGCCTGGACCCGGGCCACGCGCACATGGGTGCCACCGACGTCGGCGGCCAGGAACGAGGGCGCGATTCGGGACAGGACATGGGCCGGGGCGGGGTGGCTGGCGGTCACGCGGGCTCCTGCTGCAGGTGGGGCCGTCCCCAAGGTTCGAGGGCGGCGATTGGGGCGGAGTCTGTAACCGCGCTGACAACGATGTCAACGAGTTCGTGACACTTTCGTTGCTGCGTCGCAACGAATGCGGCGTGCAGTAAACGTTTACATGGCGTGAGCATGGGTTTCACGCTGGAACCGTTGCTGCACGGGGCTCAAGGGCTGCGGCGCATTCAGCACGACCCGCTGCCATCGGGTTGCGCAGTGCAGCACGAGGTTCACGCGGCCTCGCGGGGAAGTTGACAAACCGCGGTTGTCCATCGAAAGAATGTGACAACGTTGTTCCCAGCCACTCTCCGACGCCGCGTTCTGCGGCCGTCGCCGCAGGAGCCCTTCCCGATGTCCGCCGTCTCCGCTGCAAGCGTGCGCCCGAACGTGGCCACCTCCATCGCCATCGTCGGCGTGCTGTTCTTCCTGATCGGCTTCTTCACCTGGCTCAACGGCCCGCTGATCACCTTCGTCAAGCTCGCCTTCGAACTCAGCGAGGTCGGCGCCTTCCTGGTGCTGATGGTGTTCTACCTGTCCTACTTCTTCCTGGCCCTGCCGTCATCGTGGATCCTGCGCCGCACCGGCATGAAGAAGGGCCTGAGCCTGAGCCTGCTGGTGATGGCCGGGGGCGCCGCGCTGTTCGGCGAATTCGCCACCCAGCGCTGGTACCCCGGCGCACTGGGCGGCCTGTTCGTGATCGGCAGCGGCCTGGCCCTGCTGCAGACGGCCATCAACCCGTACATCTCCATCCTTGGGCCGATCGAAACGGCGGCGCGGCGCATCGCGTTGATGGGCATCTGCAACAAGATCGCCGGCATCCTGGCGCCGATCCTGATCGGCACGGTGGTGCTGCATGGCATTGGCGATCTGGACGTGCAGGTGCAGGCGGCCGATGCCGCGACCAAGGCCGTGCTGCTGAACCAGTTTGCGGCCAAGATCCATGCCCCGTACCTGGCCATGGCGGCGCTGCTGGTGGTGTTGGCGGTGGCGATCCTGTTCTCGCCGCTGCCGGAAATCAAATCGTCCGAAGCCAACGCGACGCCGGTGGCCGCCGGTGCGGTCGAGCGCCGCAGCATCTTCCAGTTCCCGCACCTGTGGCTGGGCGTGCTGTGCCTGTTCGTGTACGTGGGCGTGGAAGTGATGGCCGGTGATGCCATCGGCACCTACGGCCATGGCTTCAACCTGCCGCTGGACGAGACCAAGATGTTCACCGCCTTCACCCTGGGCGCGATGCTGGTCGGTTACGTGGTCGGCCTGCTGGTGATTCCGCGGGTGGTGTCGCAGTCGCGCTACCTGACCATTTCGGCGGTGCTGGGCGTGGTGTTCTGCCTGGGCGCGTGGGCAACGCACGGCTATGTGTCGGTGGCCTTCGTGGCCCTGCTGGGCTTTGCCAACGCCATGATGTGGCCGGCCATCTTCCCGCTGGCGATCCGTGGCCTGGGCCGCTTCACCGAAACCGGCTCGGCCCTGCTGGTGATGGGCATCGCCGGTGGCGCGATCATTCCGCAGCTGTTCGCCCTGCTCAAGCAGCACATCGATTTCCAGCTGACCTTCGTGCTGCTGATGGTGCCGTGCTACCTGTACATCCTGTTCTATTCGGTGATCGGGCATCGCGCCGGCCTGCCGCAGGACAAGGCCTGATCGGCGATGATGGACGGCAGCCAACCCCAGGGAAAACCCATGCGCAGAGCGACCATCAAGGACGTTGCGGAGAAAGCCAAGGTCTCGCTGAAGACGGTCTCGCGCGTGATCAACAACGAGCCCTCGGTGATGCAGGCCACCCGCGCGCGGGTGCTGCGTGCCATCGCCGAGCTCGACTACGAACCCGATCCGTCCGCGCGCAACCTGCGCAGCGGCACCACCTTCGTGATCGGGCTGGTCTACGACAACCCGAACCCATACCACATCATCGGCGTGCAGAACGGCGTGCTCGCCGCCTGCCGCGAGACCGGGTTCGGGCTGCAGATCCATCCCTGCGATTCCAGCTCGCCGCTGCTGGCCGATGAACTGGCCGACTGGGTGCAGCGTTCGCGCCTGGCCGGGCTGGTGCTGACCGCACCGATGTCCGAGCGCCGCGACCTGATCCAGGCGCTGACCGCGCGCGGCATCAAGCTGGTGCGCATCATCGCCGCCACCGAAGACCCGGCCGATGGCGCCTGTGTGTTCGTGGACGACCGCGAGGCCGCCTACGAGATCACCGAGCACCTGATCCAGCTGGGCCACCAGCGCATCGGCTTCCTCTGGGGCGGCAGCTCGCACCGGTCTTCGGGCGAGCGCTACGCCGGTTACGAAGCCGCGCTGAAGGACTACGGCATGACCGTGGACAAGCACCTGGTGGTGCAGGGCGACTACACCTTCGATGACGGTTTCCGCGGTGCGCGCCGCCTGCTGGCGCTGCGCGAGCCACCTACCGCCATCTTCGGTTCCAACGACGAAATCGCCGCCGGGGTACTGGCAGCCGCAAAGTCGGCCGGCATGAACGTGCCGTACGACCTGTCCATCGCCGGTTTCGAGGACAGCCCGTTCTCGCGCCAGTCGTGGCCGCCGCTGACCACGGCCAAGCAGGCCACCGAAGACATCGCCCGCCACGCCGCGCGCCTGCTGATCGCGCAGCTGCGCAGCGATGCCTACGACGACGCGCCGGCGCCGCTGCACAACCAGGGCTTCGTGCCGCAGCTGGTTGTGCGTGGTTCGACCGCGCCGATGCGCCCCGCCGGCGCACGCCCCCTTCCTTCCGATCCTGCCTGAGCCTGCCATGTCGCTGTCAGACCCCACGTCCACCCTGATGTTCGCCGAGGCCGCTGAAGCGGCCGACGTGGTCGCGCGCCAGTTCTCGCGCAACCACGCCACCATGGAAACCCTGGCCGCCAGCCTGCGTGCTGCACCGCCGCCGTTCGTGGTCACCTGTGCACGCGGCAGCTCCGACCACGCCGCCACCTATGGCAAGTATCTGCTGGAAACCCAGCTGGGCCTGGTGGTCGCGTCGGCCTCGCCATCGGTGGGGTCGGTCTACGCCGCACCATTGCAGCTGCGCGGCGCACTGTTCATCGTCATCTCGCAGTCGGGCAAGAGCCCGGACCTGCTGCGCAACGCCGAGGCCGCCAAGGCGGCCGGTGCGCGCGTGATCGCGCTGGTCAACGTCGAGGATTCACCGCTGGCGCAGCTGGCCGACACGGTCATTCCGCTCCACGCGGGTGCCGAAAAGAGCGTGGCGGCGACCAAGAGCTACCTGGCGTCGCTGGCCGCGCTGCTGCAGCTGGCCGCGTACTGGAAGCAGGACAGCAGCCTGCGCGCGGCGCTGGACCTGCTGCCCGACGCCCTGCGTGAGGCGTGGCAGTGTGACTGGAGCGCGGTGACCGAAGGCCTGGTCGAGGCCACCAACCTGTTCGTGCTCGGCCGTGGCCTGGGCCTGGGGGCGGCGCAGGAAGCGGCGCTGAAGTTCAAGGAAACCTGCAGCCTGCATGCCGAAGCCTACAGCTCGGCTGAAGTGAAGCATGGCCCGATGGCGCTGGTCGACCGCGGCTTCCCGGTGCTGGCCTTTGCCCAGCCGGATGAAACCGGCGCCGGCACCCGTGCCGTCGTCGAAGAATTCACCGCGCGTGGCGCACAGGTATGGATGGCCGGTGCTGGCGGCAACCTGCCGGTGGCTGCTGCGCCGCACCCGCTGTGCGCACCGCTGCTGACCGTGCAGAGCTTCTACCGCGCGATCAATGCGCTGGCGCTGCGTCGTGGCTTCAACCCGGACCTGCCGCCGCACCTGAACAAGGTGACGGAGACCGTGTAATGGCGACCGTCCTGCGCAATGCCCGCATCCTGGCGGGCGACGACTTCCGCGATGATCTGGCGCTGGTGATCGAGAACGGTCGCATCAGCGCGCTGTTGCCCGACGCCGCACCGCAGCTCGGCCATGCCGCCGAGCAGGTGGACCTGGGTGGCGGCTGGCTGCTGCCCGGCTTCATCGATGTGCAGGTCAATGGTGGCGGTGGTGCGCTGTTCAACAACACGCCCGATGTCGCCTCGCTGCGCACCATCGCGCAGGCGCACCGCCGCTTCGGCACCACCGCGATGCTGCCAACGCTGATCAGCGACGACGTGGGTGTGATGCGCGACGCAATCGCTGCGATGCGCGAGGCGATCACGCAGGGTGTACCAGGCGTGATCGGCATCCACCTGGAAGGCCCGTACATCGCACCGGCGCGCAAGGGCACGCACGATGCCAGCAAGTTCCGCGTGCCGGACGAAGAAGAAATCGCGCTGGCGGCATCGCTGGACAACGGTGTGACCGTGCTGACGCTGGCGCCGGAGCGCGTGCCGCTGGAGACCATCCGTGCGCTGGTCGAGCGTGGCGTGATCGTTGCGGCCGGGCACACCGCAGGTACCTACGAAGCGATCCGTGCCGGCCTGGATGCCGGTGTGCGTGGCTTCACCCACCTGTACAACGCGATGTCGCCGCTGCAGGGCCGTGAGCCCGGTGCGGTGGGCGCCGCATTGGAGGACCGCGACAGCTGGATCGGCATCATCGTTGATGGCGTTCACGTGCACCCGGCCAGCCTGCGCGTGGCGCTGGCGGCCAAGCCGCGAGGCCGCCTGCTGCTGGTGACCGATGCGATGCCGCCGGTCGGTGCCGACGATCCCAGCTACGTGCTGTACGGCGAAACCATTACCGCCGTCGACGGCGTGGTGCGCAATGCTGCCGGTTCGCTGGCCGGCTCGGCGCTGGACATGGCCACCGCGGTGCGCAACACCGTGCAGCTGCTTGGCCAGCCGCTGGCCGAAGCGGCGCGCATGGCGTCGACGTACCCAGCGCAGTTCCTCAATGTCGATGATCGCCTGGGCCACATCGCCGAGGGCTACCAGGCCGACCTGGTGCTGCTGGACGACGCCCTGCAGGTGCGGGGTACCTGGATTGCCGGACAGTACGAGGCCGCCTGATGAACAGTTCGCCGCCACGCCGGCTGGGCTCGATCGATGCCCTGCGCGGCATCACCGTGGCGGCGATGCTGCTGGTCAACAATCCGGGCGACTGGAGTGCGGTGTTCGCGCCGCTGCGTCACTCGGAATGGCATGGCTGCACGCCCACCGACCTGGTGTTCCCGTTCTTCCTGTTCCTGGTGGGCGTGTCGATGGCCTTCAGCGTGGCACCGCGCGCGCAGGATGCGGCGGCGCGACCCGCGTTGGCGCGCGGCGTGCTGGAGCGCGCGCTGCGCATCCTGATGGCCGGTGCGCTGCTGCACCTGCTGATCTGGTGGGCACTGGATACGCATCACTTCCGCATCTGGGGCGTGCTGCAACGCATCGCGGTGTGTGCGGCGTTGGTGGGCGTACTGGCGGTCTACGCGCGACCACGCGTGCAGGTGGGCGCTTTGATCGCGCTGCTGGTGGGGTACACCGTGTTGCTGCTGGGCATCGGCGACCTGGCGCCGTGGACCAACCCGGCCAGCCGCCTGGATACCGCGCTGTTCGCACCGTGGATCTACCAGTGGCATGCCGATACCGGCCTGGGCCATGACCCGGAAGGATTGCTGAGCACGCTGGGGGCGCTGGCCAGTACCGTGCTCGGCCTGCTTGCCGGTGGCCTGCTGCGCAACGTGCGTTCGGCGGCATTGGCAGGGCTGGGCGTGGCGACCGCTGTGCTGGGCCTGCTGCTGGCCGTGGTGCTGCCGTTGAACAAGCAGCTGTGGACGCCCAGCTACGTGCTGTGGACCGGCGGCCTGGCCGCGCTGGCGCTGTGGCTGGGCCACGTGCTGATCGACCAGAAGGGATGGCCGGCACTCGGCCGGCGCTTCGGGGTCAATGCGATCACCGCGTACCTGGGGGCATCGGTGATGTCGGTGGTGCTGATGGCCACCGGGATCTGGGGGTGGATCTGGCAGCAGCTGGCCACCGCGATGCCGCAGGCGCTGGAGCTGGCGTCGATGCTGCAGGCGCTGGTGTTCGTCGCACTGTGGTGGGGCGTGGCGTGGTGGCTGGATAAGCGGAAGATCTACCTGAAGATCTGACCCCCTCCGTCAACGGCATCCACGCATGGCGTAGATTTACCAGTGCCGTGAGCGAATCGACTGGCGATGCAGGATCAGTAGATCCACGCCATGCATGGATGCTTTGCGCGTGATTCCGGATGCCGGAAAAAATGAACGATTTCAGCCACATCACATCGGTGTGAGGGCTGGGCGATTTCACATCTGAACTGTGATTTCCCGCACGCAAGTTCACCTATCGAAATGGTTCACCACACGGCAGACTGCAAGCGCCGTGCCGCACATACGCAGTTCCTGATTTCCCGCCCAGGAGTGCCCCATGTACCGTGCCGTTCCGCGTGCGTTCCGTCCGCGCCGCCTTGCTGTTTCCGTGTTGCAGGCCCTCGCCGTTCCCTCCCTGCTTCTGACGACCGCCAGCGTTGCCTGGGCCGGCTGCAACAGCCCGGCACCGACCGCCGGCCAGACGGTCACCTGTGATACAAACGCGCCGAATCCGCAGACCACTCCCGTTGCCGCAAATGGTGCGGCCGGCATCACCGTCAATGTCGCCGCCGGTGCACAGCTGCAGCAGAGTGGTGGTGGATCGGCCATCGCGCTGGTCGGCGCCGGTGGTCACCTGCTGTCAAACCAGGGCGCGATCAGTTCGGTCGGCGGTGTAACCGTGCAGCTTGGGGGTGGCAGCCGCGTCGACAACACCGGCAGCATCAGCACCGGCAACAACACCGCCCTGCAGTTCGTCGGTGCGGGCGACAGCGTGCTGGTCAATCGAGGAGCGATCAGCGGGCGCACCGGCGTACAGTTCGATGCGGGCAATGATCGCCTCGAGATGCAGAGCGGCAGCATCACCGGCGGCGTCCTGCAGGGCGATGGCAATGATGTGCTGCTGCTCAGCGATGGCACGATCGACAGCGTCGACCAGGGCGGCGGCGATGACCAGATGACCGTCACCGGCGGCGCCGTCACCGGCGTGGTGGCGCAGGGCAGTGGCCGCGATGATTTCATCATGAGTGGCGGCACCATCGGCGCGCTGCAGCAGGGCGACAACATCGATACCTTCCGCATGAGCGGTGGCCGCATCATCGGCGCGTTCGAGGATGGCGACCAGGCCTGGATGACCGCTGGCCGCATCGGCCGCGTCAACATGAAGCTGGACAAGAACCTGTGGGACCAGTCTGGCGGTACGGTTGACGGCAACGTGGTGACCGGCTTCGACACCGACACCATCATCATCTCGGGCACGGCCTACATCGGCGGCAACATCAGTGTCAGTGGCGGCAACGACAGCGTGACCATCACCGATGGCACCGTGCGCGGGCAGGTGCTGCTCAGTACGGGCAGCGACACCTTCAACTGGAGTGGCGGTGGCATCGTCTACGGCGCGATCGACATGGGGCCGGACAACGATGTGGCCAACCTCAGCAGCCTCAACCAGGGCAACCTCGGTGCGGTGCCGCTGTTCGACGGCGGCAGTGGCATCGACCAGCTCAACTTCAACAACGTCAAGACCACGGGCGTGGGCCGCTTCCAGAACTGGGAGGCGATCAGCCTGGCCAACAGCACCGAGCTGACCTTTGATGGCGATCTGGTGCTGGGCGACAGCGGAACCGGCACCGGCACGCTCACGGTGGATGACACCAGCACCGTCTACGCGGGCAGTGGCAGCCATTCCGTCCGTCCGTTCAACAGTGGTGCACTGGTGGAGATGGTCAATGCCGGGCGCATCGACCTGACCGGTACTGGCGCCGGCGACGTGTTCACCGTGCGTGGCAACTACCGCGGTGACGGTGGTGGTCTGTACCTGCGCACCGTTCTGGGGGCCGATAATTCAACCAGCGACCGCCTGGTGATCGATGGTGGTGCCGTCACCGGCACGACCGGCATCGGCGTGCTCAATGCCGGCGGCAGCGGCGCTGCCACGTTGGCCGATGGCATCCTGGTGGTGCAGGCCTTGAATGGTGGCCGCACCGCGCCGGGTGCGTTCTCGCTGTTCGCGCCGGTGGCGGCCGGCGCCTACGAGTACTTCCTGTTCAAGGGGGGTGTCAGTGCCGGTACCAGCGAGAACTGGTACCTGCGCTCGACCCTGGTGGCCGGCCCGGCACCAGCGCCAAACGGAAGCGGTATCAATGGCGTGCCGCCGCCGCCGACGCCACCCGTCGCACCACCGCCACCGATCACCCCGGCACCGCCGCCGCCGCCCGAAGGCGCCCCCGATCCAGACCTGACAGCCGGCGAGACCGCACCACCGCCGCCGCCACCGGAACCGGCGCCTGTGGCGCCGCCCAGTGATCCAGCGGTACCGGACGTGCCGGTGGCCGGCGGTGCGCTGCCCGGAACCGGTGCGCCGCCGACGCCGGGCGCACGCCCCGCCGAAGGCGCGGTGGTGCCGCTGTACCGCGTGGAGACTGCTGCCTATGCCGTGGTGCCGCCGCTGCTGCGCGAGACCTCGCTGGCCAGCCTGGGTACCTTCCACGAGCGGCAGGGCGAGCAGCGCCTGCTGTACAGCCAGGGTGCGTTCCGCACCGCCTGGGGCCGTCTGGTGGGGCAGAGCAGCGAGATCCACTGGAAGGGCGATTCGCAGCCCGGCTTCGATGGCGATGTGATGGGCCTGCAGGCCGGTCTGGATGTGTGGGCTGCTGCCTCTGACAACCACCGCAACCAGATCGGCGTGTTCGTCGGCCGCACCCGCGCGCAGGGCAAGACCACCGGCCTGGCACTGGGCTGGGAGAACGTGCAGGTAGGCCAGAACCGCCTGGACGACAAGCACGTGGGCCTGTACTGGACCTTCACCGACAGCAGTGGCGGCTACATCGACGCCGTGGCGATGCAGAGCCGCTACGACGGCCGCGTACGTTCCTCGCGCGGGCTCGGCTTCGGGATCAAGGGTGATGGCACCAGCGTGTCGGTGGAGGCGGGCAAACCGCTGCTGCACTTCGGGCAGTCGGCGTGGTGGCTGGAACCGCAGGTGCAGGTGATCTGGCAACGCACCTCGCTGGACGACCGCCGCGATGAGGTGTCGAGCGTACGCTTCGACAACGACAACGCCTGGACCGGCCGCATCGGCCTGCGCCTTGCCGGCGACTATCAGCTGGCCGACAACGGCTGGCAGCCGTACTTCAAGCTCAACTACTGGCATGGCCGTTCCGGCGAAGACCGCGTCGGCTTCGACAACGACACGATCATCAATTCGCAGCGCTCGCGTGCACTGGAGGCCGGCGTCGGTGTGGTCGGGCGCTTCAACCGCACCATCAGTGCGTACGCGGTGGCCGACTACACCCGCGAACTGGGTGGCGATCGCAACGAGAAGCGCCGCATCATCGAAGGCAACATCGGCCTGCGCGCGGACTGGTAGCGCGCGGTGCAGATGTCATGACCCGCTCTGGTAGGCGCCGACCTTGGCCGACACGATGCTTCTCGCTGCCATGACCTGCTGGTAGGTGCCGACCTTGGTCGGCACAGGGCCAATCGACGCCATGATCCGCTCTGGTAGGTGCCGACCTCGGTCGGCACGAATCCCACCGATGCCATGACCTCCGCGCAGCCGAGCAACGGCTCGGCTCTACAGCAGCGGTGCGCACGCATCCGCTTCCACCAGCGCGCTGGCATGATCGGCCAACACCACCACCGCTTGCAGCAGGCATTCCTCCACCTGCGGCGGACACTGCGCCTGCGCATCGTCCGTCTCGCGCGCAGACTGTGCAGCCAGCAGTACCCCGCCGCACGCAGACAACGCCGCCAGGCAACGCGTCGCCTCGGCCAGTTCCCGACCGCGCCCCTCGCTGAGTTGCCGCTCGCGCCACGCCTGGCCGTCGGCTGCGTGGCTGTGAGCGATGCCGCGCAACCGCGCGAAGAATGCGGAGGGCGGCGCCTGTTCGTTGGCTTCGGCGAGTGCATCTTCCAACGCTTCGGCGGCGGTAGTGGGCAGCTGCAGGCCGGGCAGTGCAGCGCCGAGCAATGCCTGCAGGCGTGGATAGGTGGGGTGGGGCGTGTTCATGGCGGCAACCTCACGAGGCAAGGCCACCTGCGGCGTGCAAGGTGGCGGGCGGTGCGGGTTGGCGTGCCGGTCAAAATCGAAACGAAAAAAAGCCGACGGATCACGAGGATCCCCACGCACCGCCCGCCATGGGCAAGCCGGTGCATTGTCGCGATTGCCGCTGAGGCGGCAACTCGATCGTTTCGATGTTTGATTCAGGACGCCAATCCCGGCCAGCGCAGGAGGCGCCGACGGAGGCAACCTTCTCGCGTTCTACGTGGCAATGACATGGGCAAAGTTGCAATTTACTGATCGCGTGCACGCTGTCTTGCTGCAACCCGCGGCGGGGCCAGATACGACAGTTCGCGCATGGCGAAAGCCATCACCTGCGGGCTATGCTGTGCGCCTGCCTCAACGACAAGGAAACGTCACATGCAGGTTCGCAAGGGAGTGCGTCGCATCGGCGCGCTGATGCTCGTGTTGCTGGCGACCGGCGCCATGGCCGATACGCCAGGCGCGGTCGAGGTGCCCTCGCCGGTGGCCCAAGCCGAGATCCTCAATCTGCTTGAACGCCAGGCGCTGTATCGCGATCGGGTGGACTGGGCCGCCACCCGCGTACGCCTGCAATCGGCGCAGGGCGACCCCGCGCAACGGCTGGCCGTTCTGCGCGAAGCCATTGCGGTCAGCACGGGCAATCACGGCGTATGGACGACGACCCAGCGCCAGAGCGAATTCCTTGCGCGCGCGCAGCAGGCCGGCGCCGCCGCCGTGGACCGGGCCAAGGCGGCCGATGCGGTGGATATGCGCATCGGCTGGGTGGTCATCGAGGGCTACGCCTCCACGCCGGGCGCGACGCCGCAGGAAAAGTTCCGCCAGGACATCCAGCGTGCCGCGCGGTGGCAGCAGGTCATCCGCAGCAAGGACGACGGCGCGCGCTGTGGCTGGATCGTCGACCTGCGTGACAACAGCGGTGGCAACATGTGGCCGATGCTGCTGGGCATGGCACCGCTGCTGCGCACCTCGGTAGTGAACAACGAAGATGTGGGGTCGTTCGAAACTGCACAGGGGCCTGAGCGCTGGACGTTGACCGCGACCGCCGTGCAGCGTGCAGGCAAGTCGGTGCTGGACTTCGGCCAGTCCGGCTATGTGCTGCGGCAGCCCGGCGCGCCGGTGGCGGTGCTGTTCGGGCCGCGCACCGGCAGTTCGGGCGAGGCCTCGGTGCTGGCGTGGCGAGGTCGTCCGCAGGCGCGGAGTTTCGGTCAGCCCACTGCGGGTGTCTCCACTGGCAATGTCGTGCAGACGCTTGCCGATGGCAGTCGCCTGCTGCTGACCACCACCGTGATGCGCGACCGCAATGATCGTGGTGATGGCTTGAAGATCGAGCCCGACCAGCGTATCGAGGGTGATGCCGCCACTTTGGCCGCTGCCGAAGCCTGGCTGCTGGCCCAACCCGCCTGCCAGGGCCGCTGATCCATGATCCTGATCGGCCAGCAGGAGCGGGTGGTGGTGGTCGGCCCAACCGAAGCCCACCATTGCCTGCGCTGCCAGACGGAAACCGAGTTCGCCCCGCAATTGCGCTACAAAATGGCGCGCATCGACCTGCTGTTTGGCCTCACCTACCAGCGCCGCTACGAGCTGGCCTGCACCCGGTGCGGGCACGGCTGGGTGCTGGATACCGAGACCATGGACCAGCAGCTGGGCGGGGTGCCGATCCCGTGGCGGCACCGCTTCGGCCTGCCGTTGATGCTGGTGGTGGTGGGGCTGGCGGTGGCCGGATGGATGTGGCGGAACCTGTACTCCTCCTAGGGAGAGGGCGGGCCGACACAGCCTCAGCAGGCCGTTCCAGCGGGCGCCAGCCTCCGGTGGGGCCAAGCCATCAGGCTGGCCTAGCCCATGCGCATCGCTGTTCGGGTCTGCTCTTGGGTTTGCTCTTGCTGAGCGACCTGCTGTGCCTGCGAAATCTGCTCGACCTTGGCGAGCGACTGATCTACGGGTGTATTGACCGCCTCGCTGACCGCAATCGATGCCCTCAGGTGTGCCGGATTGTCGAACGCTCCCTGCACGACGAACATGCGAGGTCCTGATCCATCGCTGGGAGGGTTGCCCAAGACAACATGATCGACGCGTTCCAGGCCGCTGCGCTTGGCCGTTGCAAGCAGGCCGGCCGTCACGCGCTCACTGGTTTCATCGAAGCCGCGCCCGTGCCTGGCATCCACGGCCGATACACCGTCGCGAATCTGCCGGTAGAGCGCATGGTCGGGGTGGCCTTCCTTTCGGGGATCCAGGCCTGCCTTGTCCAAGGTTGATTCTATGCTCTCCTGCAATGGGCTCTTGGGAGCGAAGCCTGGGTTGCTCAGAGAGGGCGAGCCCTTTTCGGTTGCCTCTTGGACCGGACGCTCCCCAGCCTTCAATGCACTTTCTGCGTGCTGCACGGCTTCGGCTTCGCGACGGGCGTACGCTCCGGCTTCCCCGGTGCCGCGAAGGTAATTGACCCCGTCGCGCAGGAGTCCAGGGCCACCGCCGACAAGTACGGTCGCCCCCAGGCGCAACTGGTGGATGTCTTTGCGATACTCCGCTATCCGGCGTAGGTCCTCGGCATCAGTGATCCGCGCCCCGGGGTCGTCCAGTACGGACTGCACTGGGCCCTTGTCGGTCATACGGTCAATGAAGTGAACCATTCGATGGGAATCACCCAACTGGACCGCAACCGCAGCGGACATGACATGGCCGCTTTTCATCCCAAGCGATACGAGCGAGGCGATGCGCTGGCCCTGCTCGGCATCGCGCAAGACTCCCAGTTCCTTGGGGAGCGCGTACATCTCAACCTTGCCGTAATGAGGGCCGGCCGCACTAACGAGGTCGCCCGCCATCACATGGTTGGTGAAGGGCGCCGCATTGGCCGGCTGGCCTTCAGGCAGGCGATACGCCAGCCCCGCAGCGCCGTAGGGATTGAAGGCGTCGCCAGGAAGATTGTAGTGGTAGGCAGTGATCTGCGCGAGTGCGCCGCCTAGGGAATGTCCAGTGACGTACACCGGACCATATCCGTTTTCCTCAGCTTGCTTGATTGCCTGCTTGGTCAGTACGAGGGCATCATCAATCTGTGCGTTGACTCTGGCGCTGACCATCGCTGCGTCGACGCCGCCATCAAGTATGGCCTGGCGATCAAACTCGGTGCCTCGGTGGGCGATGATGATCTCGTTGGTCTTGATGTTCCGGTACACAACGCCTTGATAGCCGCTGACTGCGTCACGTCGCCCAAGAACTTCGAAGTCTTCACCATCAACGCGCAGCGATTCCTTATCGCCTGGAGCTGGATGTGACGGTGGGGAGTAGGCTGCATTGGCTAGGGCTGCATTGGTTAGAGGTCTCATGGGACGATTCCTTTCGAAGGAGACGATATCTCTATGGCAAAGTACTTCTGCTTCTCGATATCAGACAATCTGTTGTAGCTATACTGGGACTGCGTTCGCACCCACCCAGGCGTCGAACTCTTTGTTTGCAGGGTCATTTGACTGTCTGCGTACGAAACCGACGTGAGTAGGTTCTTCAGTTCGAGATGGTGGACGGCAACTGATATGAAGCCTTCGCGTCCCTCGGAAATGACTGGGAATGAAGCTCGAATGATGCTGGGTTTCCATTCGCATGGCCCGCGCCCGTAATAGTCAGCGACTGCCATGCCGTCCTCGAACACGGTGCTGCTGAACTCGGTTGCACTGACGCGTTGTACTGGGAACTCTACTGAGTGCCGTTGGGGGGCGTACTGCACACCCTCGTAGTTGTTGATCGGTGGGAGGCAGAGCGGGTCTATCTCGTAGGAGACGAAAACCTTCGGGAGGGTGAGCTCCACAGGCGCATCGTGGACCCGGATCACAATCGGTAGCGCATCCTTGGGTGCAGGATTCTCGCGATAGACCGGGTATGAGCGTTCCTTGTTGCATCCGGAAACGGCCAGTGTGATCAAGGCGATCAACGCCACGTGAGTGAGGGAGGGGGAGGGTTTCAGCATGAGCGGTCCATGTCGCTGATTGAAGTAGGCGCCTCTTCAGGGTTACTACGGGGCACGGTTCTCTGCGCGTGAGGATACTGGCAGGATTGCCCTGATCCTTGATCGGCTGGACAGGAGGGATGGCCGAGGAAGACGGCGCGATGTACCGCGTTAAGGGGCACATGCGACAGGTTGTGCCGCTCGTGCTGCCAGCTTCCTTGGCGTCCATCCATGCATGCCTGTGGCGCGAGGCCTTGCGAGGTAGCGTTCATCGGCGTTCCATTGCTCTACGTCATACGACTATACGACCCGCTCCAGCCGTGCTCAAAGCTCTTGGTCATGCCAGTCTCAACGTCCTTCCAGGATTGAGTGGAGCGGCGCCGGCACACGGTCACAAGCGAATTGGACACATTGACGATTTCGTCAGACTGTCGAAGCAGGCCTTAACAATTCCCCCGTCGAGCGGTTCAGGTGGGGTAGCAGGGTTCTAGCATCTGCGGCCGGCCGTATCCTGCCCGCCATGCTTTCCTCCCAAAGCTATCAAGACTTCCGCACGGCCCCGAATTCCTATGGCGGGGCCCAGGCCGGTGAGCGCTGGGCGCTTTGGTACATCGGCCGCTGAAGCCCCGCGCGCCCCTGCCGACACGCTGCCGTGCCTCACCCCCGGCCTGCTAAAGTTGCAGCCTGCAACCACGTACCGGAACCGACCATGGACCACGACACCCCGTTCGAACCCCTCAACGACCTCGAGGTGCGCCTGCTGCAGGCCCAGGACGGCACGCTGACCGCATCGCAGTTCCTCGATGGCCTGCTGACCTCGACGGCGTTCGTGCTGCTGGACAAGGCCATCGGCGAAGACGGTGCCTGGGACGAGAGCATCTCGCCGCTGGTGCTGACCAGCGAGAGCGGCGAGCCGATGTTCGCGGTGTTCACCGCGCCCGAGCGCGCGGGCCTGTGGCACGAGCAGCTGCCGCAGTTCGCGCATGCCATGCCGATCGCGGTGCACGCGCTGCTGGCCGGGATCGGCGACGGCGTCGGCCTGGTGCTGAACCCCGGCCTGGACGTGGGCATGGAGATGATTCCCGATGCCGTGGCCCAGCTGAAGCAGCGGGCGGCGGCGATCACCCGCGGGATGGCGCATTGAAGCCAGCGATATAGGGTTGCCGGCCAGCGGCCGGCACTACCCATGGGAGTCGGTGCGCGGCCGCCACGGCGGTTGCGGATCAGCGGGCGGCGGCGATGGCTTTTACGCGCGCCTTGGCCAACGCTTCACCGATGGCCGGGCCCTTCAGATGGGTGGTATCCAGATCCCGCGCCTGTACTGACAGTGCCGCCTGGTGCAGGCGCTTGAGCGTTTCGCCCTGCGGGTAGTCGGCGTCCTCGAAGCCGAGCCGGCCGCGTTTGTCGGCCTCGCAGCACAGTGCGATGCGGGCCACGCGCTCCGGCCGGCGCAGCGCATCACAGCGGCCCAGTAGTTCCAACACGGTGGCATCGCGGAGTTCGTCGATGCGGTGCACGTTCAAGTGCTCCCGGCAGACCGCTTCGGCCAGCTGCTGGTGCTCGGCGGGAATCTTCAACCGCGCGCACAGTGCCTTCAGGGGTTTGATGCCGCGCTGTTCGTGCATGATGTGGCGCGGCCACTCCTCCGGCGGAGTCAGGCCCTTGCCGAGATCGTGGGTAAGCGCGGCAAAGCCGACCAGGTCATCGCCGGGGGCCAGCTTCGCCGCCATGTCGCTGACCATTTCCTGGTGGATGCCGGTATCGACTTCCGGGTGGAATTCGGCACGCTGCGGCACGCCATACAGCGCTTCCAGCTCGGGCAGGATAGGGCCCAGTGCATGTGCATCGTGCAGCGTGCGCAGGAAGGCGGAGGGCCGCTCACTGACCAGCGCCTTGCGCAGTTCCTGCCACACTCGCTCCGGCACCAGTGCATCCAGTTCGCCACTGGCGGCGATCTCGCGCATCAGCGCCATGGTCTCTTCGGCGACGGTAAAGCCCAGCGGCGCGAAGCGCGCCATGAAGCGCGCCGCGCGCAGCACGCGCAACGGATCTTCCACGAACGCAGGGCCGACATGGCGCAGCACGCGCTGCTCGATATCACGCACGCCACCGTAAGGATCGACCAGCGCCCCGCTGTCTTCGTCGCAGGCAATCGCATTGATGGTGAAGTCGCGGCGCTGCAGGTCTTCTTCCAGCGTCACTCCCGGGTCGGCATCGACCACAAAGCCGCGATAGCCGCGGCCGGATTTGCGCTCGGTGCGCGCCAGTGCGTACTCCTCACCGGTCTTTGGATGCAGGAATACCGGGAAATCGCGGCCGACCGCGGTGTAGCCCTGCGCTTCCATCTGCGCGGGCGTGGCGCCAACCACCACCCAGTCATGGTCGCCGGCGGGGCGCTGCAGCAGGCGGTCGCGTACGGCGCCGCCGACAAGATAGATCTTCATGGCTGGAATCATCGCATGCCCGGCGCAGATGCATCGGTAGTGCCGGCCGCTGGCCGGCAACGGCAGTCACACCGAAGCTGCCGGCCAGCGGCCGGCACTACCGATACAGCGGCCAGCCTGATCCAGGCCAGCAGGCTCATCGTTTCACTCCAGGGCGTGGATACCGGGGATTGCCGGCCAGCGGCCGGCACTACCGCAGTGCGATCAATCCCCGCCCTGGTCGGCGTTGGCGGCGCAGCTGAAGCTCTTGCGCTTGTCCACCAGGCGGCCCATCAGGCGGTCGCTCAGCGGCAGCGCATCGCCGTTGAGGCGCCAGTCGTAGATCACGCTGAAGGCCAGCACGCGGGCGACGTACTCGCGGGTTTCCTTGTAGCTGATGGTCTCGATCCACAGGTCCGGATCAAAGCCCGGGCGCTGGCCCTGCCAGCGCGCGGTCGGGGTCGGGCCGGCGTTGTACGCGGCGATGGTCACGTACGGCAGGCCGTCGTACTTGTTCATCAGCTGGCGCAGGTAGGCGGTGCCGATGGCGATGTTGGTGTCCGGGTCGTAGAGGCTGTCGGCGCCGCCGTAGCCGGTCAGGCCGATCGACTTGGCCACGCCGGCACCGGTGGCCGGCAGCACCTGCATCAGGCCCATGGCGTTTGCAGGCGAGCGCGCACGCGGGGTGAACGTGCTCTCGGCGCGGATTTCCGCCGCCACCCAGGCCGGGTCGATTGCATTGCGTGCTGATTCACGGCGGATGGTGGCGTCGTGGTGCAGCGGGAAGCGCAGGTCGTACAGGCGCTGCTCCTGCGGTTGCTTGCCCAGTGCGAACACGGCGCGGTCGAACCAGCCGTTGTCCTGCGCCACGCGCACGGCGAGGCGGCGCTGGGTGTCATCGAAGCGCGACAGCGCGCTGTTCCATTCGGCCACGGCCCAGCCGGTGCGGTCGATCTGGTACAGCGCCATCGCGCGCTGGATGGCCGGGTCACGCGCGATCACCGCCTGTGCCTGCGCGCTGTCATTCGGCTTCCAGGGGCACAGGGTATAGCCCTGCTGCAGCTTGTCGGCAGCCAGGAAGCCGTGGAAGGTCGGTGCGCGCGCGGCCTCGCGGAACAGCGGCTGCGCCTGCTGGGACTGGCCGGTCTTCTCCAGCATGCGGCCTTCGAAGTAGCGCCAGCGCGGGTCGCTGCGCTGCTTGCTGGCCATCTTGCGGATCGCGGTCAGTGCCGCCGGCCAGTCACCGCGCGACATCGCCTCGCGCACGCGCCATTCATGCAGGCGTTCGTCATACGCCGATTCAGGCACTGCGTTGAGGCGGCGTGCCGAATCGGGCAGGTAGGAAGCCACCGTCCACAGCGCGATCTGGTACAGCACCTGGCCCTGCTGCTCGGCACTCAGGCCGAGCGCCTGGGCGTACTGCGGCAACTGCTGTTCGGTGGCGGCCGGGTCGGCCTTGGCCAGCTTGGCCAGGCCGTCGGTGGCGATGCGCCGGCTGCGCTCGTTGCGCGGCCAGTTCAATGCGCTGGCATTGGGCTTGTCGACGAAGGCGGCGTAGCTGTTGGCCTGCGCCAGGTCCGCGGCGGGCAGGCCGCGTGCGGCGCTGCGCATCACGGCCGGCTGCTGTGCGTCGGCGGCGGCGTCGATACGCTCCCAGCGCAGGGCGTCGCTCAGGCCGCCTTGTGCCTGCAGCACGGCGAATACCGCGTCGCAGCCGTCCGGCAGCGACTTGCCGTTCTTGCGCCACAGGTCCTGTGCCTCGCTGATCCACTGCGGATCGACCTTGCCCGTCACCTGGCGCGCGGTCAGCTGCGCACAGCGCAGCCCGACGTTGTCGGTGGGCGCCCAGTTGGCGAGCAGGGTTGGCCAGTCCTGACGGCGTGCGACCGAGGGCAACCACACGCTGCGGAACGTGTTGGCCACGGCCTGGCCGTCGTAGCGCTTGAGGAAGGCCTGCGCCTGCGCGGTATCGACGGTGTCGATGTTGCGGCGCAGGTTGGCGTACTCCAGCCAGCCGTAAGCCGGATGGCGGCTGAGTGCGGCGGCCTGGCCGGGATCGAACTGGCCGCGTTCGGCGGCAGCGATCGCGGCCTTCAGCTGCGCGTTCTGGGCGTCGAGGGACTGGGCATTGGCGCAGCCGATCAGCAGCGTGGTGGCCAAGGGCAGCAGGGACAGGGCGGTCGAAGAGCGTCGGGTCATGGCGCCCAGCATAGCGGGGACTGGCTGAATTCAGTTTCGCATTGCGTGCACGCCACCGATGGGATGGGCAGACGATCGATCCTGCCTGGACGGTGTGCATGCGGGGGGCGGCAGAAGCGACAAACCTGTCGCGGATCTCAATTGTGCGATGATTCAGGCACAGCGCGGCCTGCCCGACGTGGGCCGCTGTTCCGCGAAGGAGCGTGGTATGCGCTATGCGTCCGTGCACGCCCGTGCGCTGATGTCCGGGATCAATCTGGCGCCGCTGGTAGATGTGCTGCTGGTATTGCTGGCGCTGGTGGTCACCACCTTGCCGATGGCACAGACGACGGCGGTGCGCACGTTCCAACAGCGCACTGTCTGCCCGCCGCGGCCCGGGCACACGCCGCCGGCATCGATCGCGCTGCATCTCGACGCGGCCGGTGGCGTCTACTGGAATGACCGGCCCTTGGACGACCCGTCACTGCAGCACGCCCTCGGCCAGCTCCAGCAGTTGCCGCCGGCGCTCCAGCCCTCGCTGCACCTGACCACCGCCGACAGCACCGACTACGGCGACATGGCACGGGTGCTGTTCGCCATCGAGGGGCGTGGCCTTCGCGTCACAGCGCAGGGCTACTAGCATCGGCACTCGCAAGAGCGCTTGATGAGGGCTGGGAAAACTCCGCGTGTGCTGTCGTGTCCGGCATCAAGCCGTCCGCCTCGAACAGTACCGTCCGGTATTTAACGGCACGCATCTGACGCAATCGGCTGCCAACTGCGTCAATTCCGCGTGAAAGGGTGTCGATCATCACGCCGTAGTTTTTACCTTTTGTTTACAAAGGAGACGCTGCCGCCATGCAGGGGGGAGCGCGGCAGTCCATGTCCCGACATTCCTTTGGAGAGAGAGCGAATGATTCACCTGCATCACCGCCCGTTGGCGGTTGCTGTCGCGCTGTGCGTGACGGCCCTGGCACCGTTGGGTGCCGCTGCGCAATCCACCACCAACCTCGATGCGGTGGAGGTCACCGGCACCCGCATCAAGCGCGCTGAAGTCGAAGGCCAGGTGCCGATCCAGACACTGACCCGTGGCGACATCGAGCGCACCGGCCTGACTTCGATCGGCGAGGTGCTGCAGCAGCTCACCGGTTCCGGCTCCGCGCTCAACGCCAAGTTCAACTCGTCCGGCAACTTTGGTTTCCCGCCCGATGGCAGCGGCGTGGGTGCCGGCTCAGCGCAGGTCGATCTGCGCCACCTGGGTGCCAAGCGCGTGCTGGTGCTGGTCGATGGCATCCGCTGGGTCAATGAATCGTCGGCGTCCGGTGTGGGCTCGGCCACCGACCTCAACACCATTCCGCTGGCCATCGTCGAGCGCATCGAGGTACTGGAGGACGGCGCGTCGTCGCTGTACGGCTCCGATGCCATCGCCGGCGTGGTCAACATCATCACCCGCCGCGATTTCGATGGCGGCCAGGTGACGCTGAACTACGGCGAGTACAGCAAGGGCGACGGCACGCAGAAGGGCGTGGACCTGGCCTGGGGCAAGAGTGGCGATCGCTTCAGCCTGTTCCTGGGCGCCAGCTGGACCAAGCAGGACCCGGTGTTCGCCAAGGACCGCGAGCAGTCGCGCTTCCCGATTCCCGGTACCGGCCTGGCGTTCGGCAGCGGTGGCATCCCGCAGGGCCGCTTCGCCTTCGTCGATCCGAATACCGGCGCGTCGCAGAACATCGTGCCCAACACCGGCGTGAGCAACCCGCGGTACGACGGCAGTGCCGGCTGTAACCGCAGCGATGACTACCACTGCTTCACCACTGCCGACCGCTTCAACTTCGCCGAATACAACATGGTGCTGACGCCGTCGGAGCGCAAAGGCCTGTTCGGCCAGTTCCGCTTCGACATCACCGACAATGTGCAGTGGTACATCAAGGCGCTGGGCAACCGCCGCGAGTCGACCAACCAGGCCGGTCCCGAGCCGCTGTTCTTCGGCCCCGATGGCGCCACCGGCAATCCGCTGGCCGACAACATCACCGTCTCCGCACTCAACCCGTACAACCCGTTCGGCTTCGATCTGGTCTCCGGCGACAACATGAGCCTGATCGGTCGTCGCCCGGTGGAAGGCGGTGCGCGCGTGTTCAAGCAGAAGGTGGACACCACCTACTTCGCCACCGGCCTGGTCGGTGACTTCCATGCCGCCGACCGCAGCTGGTACTGGGACGTCAACGGCATGTACAGCAAGAACAAGGCCCAACAGACCAACTACGGCAGCTATGACATCTACAAGGTGAACATGGCGCTGGGCGATCCGTCCGTCTGTGCGGCCACGCCGGGCTGCGTGCCGCTGAACATCTTCGGCGGCGTCGGTTCGATCACCCCGGACATGCTGAAGTGGATCCAGCCGGTGGTGCGCGACCGCAGCCAGAACGAACTGAGCCTGTTCACCGCCAACCTGTCCAGCGAGCTGTTCTCGCTGCCGGCCGGTCCGGTATCCTTCGCCACCGGCTTCGAGTACCGCAAGTACAAGGGCTCCTACCAGCCCGATCCGCTGACGGTGATCGGCCACTACAACGGCGTGCCGTCGCAGCCGACCTCCGGTTCCTACGACGTCAACGAGGCCTACCTGGAGTTGAGCGTGCCGATCTTCGCCGATTCCTCGTTCGGCAAGAAACTGGACCTGAGCCTGGCCGGCCGCTATTCGGACTACTCCACCTTCGGTGGCGAGTTCACGCCCAAGTACGGCCTGCGCTGGCAGGTGACCGATGACTTCGTGCTGCGCACCACCTACGCCGAGGGCTTCCGCGCACCGTCGATCGGTGAACTGTACGGCTCGGCGGCGCGTGCCGACCTGCAGCTGTTCGACCCGTGCTCGGTGGGTCTGGGCGGCACTCCGCCGCGTGGCAGCGCCGCCAACTGTGCCGCGCTGGGCGTGCCGGCCGGCTTCCAGCAGGCCAACTCGCAGATCTCGGTGACCACCGGCGGCAACCGCGAGCTGGAGCCGGAACGCTCGCGCAGCTTCAGCGCCGGCTTCGTGTGGAGCCCGTGGTTCGGCAACAATGCGTCGTGGTCGGAGCGCTTCGATGTGGAGGTGACCTTCTACCGCCATGCCATCGATGGTGCGATCCAGGCGATCAACGCGCAGACCCAGCTGGACCTGTGCGTGGATACGCTGGACCCGGTCTACTGCGATGGCATCACCCGTGCCAGCACCGGTGCGGTCAGCAGCTTCAACAACCGCCTGACCAACCTGGGTTCGATCAAGACCGACGGCTGGGACGTGGATCTGTTCTGGACCCTGCCGCAGACCTCCATCGGCCAGTTCAAGCTGGCGTGGAAGAACACCTTCGTCGGCCGTTACGAGGCCACCGGCGCGGCCGGGCAGAAGCAGCCGCAGGAGCCGGGCGTGGAAGTGGCCGACAGCTCGATTCCGGAGTGGACCAGCAATGCCAGCATCGGCTGGACGATGGACCGCTGGAGCGCCAACTGGACGGTGCGGCACATCTCCGAGCTGACCGAGAACTGTGGCGATGCCGCGGCCTTCCCGGTGTGCAGCAACCAGGCAGCGGGCACCAACACGCTGTCGGCCACCACCTTCCACGACATGCAGGTGGGCTACAAGATCGACTGGATGAAGGGGCTGCAGCTGACGGCCGGCCTGAACAACGTGTTCGACAAGGATCCGCCGATCTGCCTGTCGTGCTCGTTGAACGGCTACGACGCTTCGACCTACGACATCCCGCGTGGCCGCTACTGGTACCTGCGCGCGGATCTGCGGTTCTAGTTTGAAGTGCCGGTGCCGGGGTAATTCCGGTGCCGGTATTTTTTGACGATGATGAGAATCATGAAGTTGGCAGGGTCATCTCGATAGCGCTAAATTGTCGTCGAACCTTCCAGTCAAGGAACGACATGTTCTCCAAAGAAATCTTGGTCGAGATCAACGAGAAGAGTTGGAAGAAGAAGTCTGTACCACCATGGGGGTTGAAGGCGCAGCCAAAGCAAATAGTCGACATTGGTCAGTCCCTGCTTCTCCTTGGTGCGCTAACTTCGCCAAATGGGCTGTCTGCAGGGTCGCCAGAGAGGTACTGGGCATGCGTCAGATATTTTTCTGCATGCGCTGCTACCGACGATCTTCGAATAAGTCTTCCGTTCACAAATTTGGATCCTCACCAGCGAGGGATTCTCAGTGATGACTTTGGAGTTGCCCTGTCTGTAAATTGGCTGGTCGAACAACTCGGTGGGGCGAAAAATATTGTTGATGGCCGTCAGTTCATAGTCAACATGGGGGTGAGGAAGAGTAAGAAGAAGATCCCTAAGGTTGGTCCTGGGAAGTGTCCGGATTTTGTCATTGAAGATAAGAATGGGCTCATGCATGTACTCGAGTGCAAAGGTACCCAGAGCGGAAGATCCTATCTTGATCGGGCTATGGCTACGGGTAAGGAGCAGAAGAAGGGGATCCGCATTGAGGGAGGGCTGCGTGGGGAAAGCCTTGTCATCGGTGTGCTGCTCAGTGATGAAAGAAGTCGATCCTCGTCGAGGATAGTTGTGGTTGATCCAGAGCCGCCGGCACTCACTGTTGTTAATGCAAGAAATAAGGGCAGGGCTCAGGAGGTCATGAAGCGACTTAGCTTTGCTAAGGCGATTAATTTGTCCGGATTCTCGCGTCTTGCGTTCGAAGTAGCTTGGCCGGATTCGCAAGGTATGGGTGACACTGAGATGAAATTACTTACGCCAATGGAGCGGCGTAGTGCCATGTCTGATCCAGATGATCGCTGGCGGGCGGTTCAGGCAGAATTGGATCTGGAGTTGGAGGGGCTCAGGCAGGAAGATCAGGGGGCGTTCTCAGTGAAGACCGTGCAGGTTGAGATCCCTGCGATTAAGTTGGACTCAGGGGAAATTGCCCGTCGCCTAACAATACGCAGAGGTATCAGCGCTCCTGCAGTGCTTGAGTTTTCTCAGGACAAAAGGGATGTCCGAAGTGTGCTGGAACAAGTGGCTCCAGGTGAGCAGGCAATTTCCATCGTCACTGAAGGCAATCATTCGCGCCTTGATTACGGTGACCTATTCTTCAGTGAAATGATATTTGACTGAGGCATTGGTCCGGGCCTACGCCTGTACGCACTGACTGTTGAGGAAGCAGAGCGATGATGCTGTTGTGAAATGAATGTGCTGAGCATGCGCTCGGCTTTCCACGTGCTGTGAGCGCCGGGATCAACCCGGCGCTGTTTACATCAGAACGCCCAGGTGAACGTCAGCGAGCCATTGCGGCCATCGCCATACGCACCGTAGCCGTTGATCTGCGACAGGTACTTCTTGGCCAGCAGGTTGTTGAGGTTGGCCTGCACGCTGAACTCCGGCGAGATGCGGTAGCGCACGAAGGCGCTGACCAGTGCATAGCCACTCTGCTCGATGCGGCCGTAGGCAGGCACCGCGTAGTAGATGCGGTTCTGCCAGTTGGCACCGCCACCGACGGTCAGTTCCTGCAGCGACTGCGGGGTGTAGCTGGTGAAAAGCTTCAGGGCGGTCTGCGGCAGGTTGGTGTTGATGTCGGCGTCGTTGATGTCCTTGGCCACGTAGCGCGAGGCGCCGAAGGTGGCATTCCAGCCCGGTGCCAGTTCACCGTTCACCTCGAACTCGAAGCCACGGCTGACGGTGCCGCGTGCGGCGATCGAGGCGAACTCACCCGGGCGGCCGAGGATCGGCTCGCTGGTGACCTGGGCGACGTTGTCCTGCTCGATGCGGAACACCGTCAGCGAGGCATTCAGGCGGTTGTCGAACCAAGCCCCCTTGACGCCCACCTCGTAGCTCTTGCCGTCGACCGGGTCGAGATAACGGTCGTTGCGGTCGCGGGCGGTCTGCGGCTGGAAGATCTCAGTGTAGCTGGCGTACGCGGAGTAGGTGTCGTTGATGTCATACACCAGGCCGGCGTACGGGGTGGTCACCTTGTGTTCGCGGTCGTCGTTCTCGCCTTCGCTCTTCCAGTCGGTGTAGCGGGCGCCGATGATCAGCTTCAACGGATCGGCCAGTGACAGGCGTGCGGCGGCGTAACCGGCCTTCTGGGTGATGGTGCCCTGGCTGGCCAGTGCCAGCGGGTTCCAGTTCGGCTCGCTGATGTTGCCGGTCCAGTGCAGGTAGCTGGTGAACGGGTCCCAGGTCTTGCCGGCGCCACCGACCTGGTAGTCGCCGTAGTTGGCATAGTCGCGCTTGTTGTAGCTCAGTCCGGCCATGAACTGGTGCTCGCGGCCGAACAGCTGGAACGGACCGTCAACGTAGCCATCAACACCGGTGACCTTGCGCTCAGTGTTGTAGAAACCCGCGGAAGGCGAGATGCCCGTGCCGTTGGTTCTGTCGAAGTTCGATGCGCCCGTGGTCCAGTCGTTGTATGCCGGGTAGAACAGCTTGTCGTCGGCCTTGGTCTCATCGTGCGTGGCACCGACCTTGAACTTCCAGCCATTGCTGAAGGCGTGCTGCAGGGTGGCGAACGCGCGCTTGCTGGTGGTGTCCCAGTAGGTCCAGTTCGGGCTGGCGTTGAACGATTCGTCATAGCCGGTGCGCGAGCCATCGGAGTACAGCATCGGGAAGCCGCCCCAGGTCGCGCCGTTGGCGCGCTTCTGCTGGTAGTCGTAGCCCACGCTCAGCTGGGTGTCCGGGGTCAGGTCGGCGTCGATGACCGCATAGCCCAGCGTCTTGCGCTGGTTGTAGCGATCCATCTGGCCGTCGGTGTCCAGGTAGCTGCCGATCACGCGGCCGCGCACGGTGCCGCTGGCGTTCAGTGCACTGCCCACGTCCACGGTGGTGCGGGTGCGGCCCCAGCTGCCGACGTTCACCGAGGCGCTGCCGGTCAGTTCGGCGCTGTCGGCATGCTTGCGGATCAGGTTCACCGACGCGGACGGATTGCCGGCACCACTGAGCAGGCCGGTGGCACCACGCACCACTTCCACGCGATCGTACAGCGCCAGGTCCAGGCCGGAATCACCGTAGCTCCAGTTCTGCACCATCTGCGTCGGCAGGCCATCGAACTGGTAGGCATCGATGTAGAAACCGCGCGCGTAGAACTCGGTGCGTTCGCTGTCGGACTGGGTGCTGGTCACGCCGGTGGTGTTGGCCAGCACGTCGATGATGTCGTCGAGGTTCTGATCTTCGATGCGCTGGTGGCTGATGATGCTGATCGACTGCGGGATCTCGCGCGGGGCCAGGTCGAAGCGGGTACCGGCCGAGGTGCGGCGCACCGAATAGCCTTCGGCGCGTTCACCCTTCACCACCACCTTGTCGAGGTTGGTCGGATCGGCGGCGGTTTCGGCGAAGGCGGCCGGGGCCACGGCGCAGAGAACGGCGAGCACGGCAACGGACAGCCGTTGTGGCTGCGGCGTACGGAAGACGGAACGGGTCATGGGGGTCCTGGACGAGCACGCGCGCTCGGCCGGCATCCAGAGGCGAGGCGCTACGGGTGGGAAACGGACGGGCAGGCCGTCCTGGCACCACCGGAAACGAAAGAAATGGTAATACGAACTATTCCTATTTACAAATGATGAACAGATCGGTCTGCGGGTGTGCAGTGGCAGTCAGCGCAGCAATGGCAGCGGGTTTCGCGCGCCGTCGGTGCCGTAGACGCCCCAGTGCAGGTGCGGCGGCGTGCCCTTGGCGTTGCCGCTGTCGCCGACATGGCCGAGCAGATCGCCGGGTTGCACCACCTGGCCGCGTGCCAGGCCGTCGGCCCAGTCCTCCAGATGCGCGTAGTAGTAGCGTTCGCGCCCAGGCCCGATCACCCAGACCTGACGCCCGCCGAGCCCGCGTTCGCTGACATCCGCGACGACACCGGCCGTGGCGCTGCGCACTGGGGTGCCGCGTTTGGCGAAGATGTCGATGCCGGCGTGGGAGCGGTCACGGCCACGTGGCGCGCCGAAGGTATCGGCGATCTGGCGTGGCCGCACGCCGTCCACCGGCACCGGTAGTTGCGTGGCCGGCGGCATCCGCGAGAGCTCCCACAGCATCTTCGGTGCGGCCGCCCATGGGCTGTTCCACAGCGTCATCGCCGCGATGAGCGCAATGGCCAGCCACAGGCTACGCAGCAACCAGCGGCGCAGGCGTTGGGCGTGGGAGGACGGTGTATTCATGGCTCGACGCTACAGAACCGGTGCCAGCGGGACCTCGAAACTCCGCTTCAACGTGCCCAGTGCCACCGAGGTGCGGAAGCGCTCGATGTTGTCATCGCCGCCGAACAACCGCTCGGTGATGGCCTCGTACTCTTCCATCGACGCCGCCGAAAGCAGCAGCAGGAAATCGCCATCGCCGGTGATGGAGTAGCACTGCTGCACCGCAGGGTCGTCCTGCACGCGGCGCCTGAACGGCGCCACGCGGTCGCGCTGCTCGCTGACCACGCGCACCTCGACGATGATGGTCAGCGGCCGACCGATCTTGGCTGCGGCGACCACCGCCACGTTGGCCGCGATCACGCCACTGTCCTGCAGGCGCTTGATGCGCCGTTGCACGGCCGGGGTGGACAGGTGCACGGACTCGGCGATTTCGCGCTGCGGCAGGGTGTTGTCCCGCTGCAGGAGGTCGAGGATGGCGCGGTCGAAACTGTCGAGCACGGGAGCGATGGCCATGGCGAGCAGAAGTTGCACGAACAGGCTGTCAATTGAGCCAAGTGCTCGGCGCCGACGCAATAGACTTTGCGGATGCAGACCTCACGACTTGCGCCGATGTTGCCGGCGCTGGCGGTGCTCGGCTCGGTCACCTCGCTGGCCATCGGCACTTCCTACGCAAAACACCTGTTCCCGCTGATCGGTGCGCAGGGCACCAGCGCGCTGCGCGTGGGCTTTTCAGCGCTGTTGCTACTGCTGTTCTGGCGACCATGGCGCTGGAAGACCAGCCGCGTGGATGCAATCACCATCCTGCGCTACGGGCTCACCCTGGGGCTGATGAACCTGCTGTTCTACATGGCCCTGCGCACGATTCCCTTCGGCATCGCGGTGGCCATCGAGTTCACCGGGCCGCTGACGGTGGCGATGCTGTCATCACGACGCCCGATCGATTTCCTCTGGGTAGGCTGCGCGGCGGTGGGGCTGCTGTTGCTGCTGCCGATCGGCGGTGGCCCCGCGCTGGACCCGGCCGGCGTGCTGTACGCGATGGGCGCTGCGGCCTGCTGGGGCCTGTACATCGTGTTCGGCAAGCGTGCCGGTCATCTGCATGCCGGGCACTCGGTCTCGCTGGGGCTGCTGGCGGCGTCTCTGGTGGTGGTACCGGTGGGCGTGGTGCATGCCGGTGCGGCGCTGCTCGACCCGAAGATCCTGGCGGCGGGCCTGCTGGTGGCACTGGTGTCCAGCGCGATCCCGATGTCGCTGGAAATGATGGCGCTCAAGCGCCTGCCGAAGGAGACCTTCGGCATCCTGATCAGCATGGAGCCGGCGGTGGCCGCGCTGTGGGCGATGCTGTTGCTGCACGAGCACCTGCACGGGCTGCAGTGGCTGGCGATCGGCTGCACGGTGTTGGCCTCGGTGGGCAGCACGATGACCGCGCGGCGCCTGAAGGCACCCGTCACCGCCTGAAAAAAAGGGACGGAGGGGATTAAGTCGTTTATGCCCCGATTTAGAGGGCGCGGGGCGGCGCCCGGCACAGAGCGTGCGGACCAACGGTCAGCACCTACCGTAACGGCGAGTCAGCGCAGGGCGTCGGCCGGGACGTCGATCTGCATCGCCAGGGCGAGGTGATCGGAGAACGCGGCCGGTACGGCTTCCACGGTGCGGGTCTGCAGGCCGCTGCTGACCAGGATGTGGTCGATGGCGCGGTCCGGGCGCCAGCTGGGGAAGGTCGGCACGATGCAGCCCGGGGGCTGCAGCCGGGTCTTCTGGTACAGCACCTGCATTTCCGGGCGCTCGGCCAGGCAGTTGAAGTCGCCCATCAGCACCGCGTTGGGGTGGTCGGACAACAGCTCGGCGATGAAGCCCAGCTGCGACATCCGCGATCCCGCGCCCAGCGACAGATGGGCCACAGCCACCGCCAGGCCATCGGCGCCATCGCCGAACTTGGCCAGCAGCACGCCGCGCCCGCCGATGCGGCCGGGCAGGGCGTGATCCTGCACTTCAACCGGTTCCAGCTTGCTCAACAGGCCGTTGGCGCTGGAGGCGACCCCACCCATGCGCCGGTTCGGCTGGTGGCTCCAGTAATTGAAGCCGGCGCGCTGGGCCAAATAGTGGGTCTGGTTGGTGAAGCCCGAGCGCAGGCTGCCCGGGTCGGCCTCCTGCAGGCCGACGATGTCATGGTCGCGCGCCAAGGTGGCGATCGCGTCAAGGCTGCTGCGCTTGCGACCCGCCGGCAGCGCATGTGACCAGCTGCGGGTCACATAGTCGCTGTAGCGGCGGGTACTTGAGCCGGCCTGGATGTTGGCCGTCAGCAAGCGCAGGGTCCGTGTACGGGGGGAATTCACGGCCGGGAAACGCTTCTCTTGGATCAGTGAGCCTGGGCCGCACCGCGTTCGCGGGCGATCAGGTGGTCGGCGATGCGCAGCATGTCCGGGAAGCTCTTGCCCTTCACCAGGTACTTGCCGTTGACGATGATCGATGGGGTGCCGCTGATCTGGCTGCGCTGCGCGAACTGCTTGGCCGAGTTGGTCTTGGCATTCACCGCGAAGCTGCCCATGGTGGCGGCGAACTGCTTCGGATCCACGCCGTAGGCACCGTAGAACTTGGCGATGTCTTCGACCGAATCACGGCCGCGCTCGCCCTTCAGGGTCTTCTGCGAGTGGATGGCGGCGTACAGCGCTTCGTGGGTCTTCTCCTGCACGCCCAGGGTCTGCGCGGCGTAGAAGGCACGGGCGTAGTCATCCCAGGTGCCGCCGAACATGGCCGGCACGTAGACGAAGTTCACGTCGCTCGGCAGGCCGGCCTTCCACGGGCCGACCAGCGGCTGGAATGCGGCGCAGGCCGGGCAGACGTAGCCGAAGATCTCGGTCACTTCGATCTTGCCGGTGGCCGGCTGGAACGGCTGGCCGTTCGGGATCACCTGGTAGTCGGCACCTTCCACCGGGGCCGGGCCGGTCAGTGCGGCGGTGGTCGGGGCCGGTGCGGTGGCCGGAGCAGTTTCGGCCGGGGCCTTCTCGCCTTCAGGGGCAGCCGGCGCGGCGCCTTCGCTGCCCGCCGCCGGCGCAGCAGCCGGTTCGGTGGTGGCTGCCGGTGCTGCAGCCGGTTCGGCCGGGGCCGCAGTGGTGTTGGTGCTGCCGTCATCAGCCTTGCAGGCAGCCAGGATCGGCAGCAGCGCTGCGAGGGCGAGGGCGTAACGGATCTTCATGGAAACGTCTCCAGCATCTGGAATGGTGGGGCCGGCGCCAGGCGCCGGCCAGAGGGAAATGATGACATGCGGCGGCGACAGCGCCGTGTCGGTGGTGTGTGTTGGTTCAGCGGCCGCGGGCAGCGCGGGCCTGGGCGATCAGCGCCGAGGCGATGCGCAGCTGGTCGTCGAAGCTGTTGCCACGCACCAGGTACTGGCCGTTGATGATCAGCGCCGGGGTCCCCGGGATCCTGGTGCGCTGGGCGAACGCGCGCGCGGCATCGACCTTCTTCTGTACGGCGTCGCCGCGCAGGGCCTGGAGGTAACGGTCCGGGGTCACGCCATACGCCTTGTAGAAGGTGGCGAGCTCATCGGCCGAGACGTTCTGCATCGGCAGCGATCCCTGCTCGTGCAGGGCCTTGAACACGGCAGCGTGGCTGCGCTTGGCCACGCCGACCTCGTCGGCGGCGTAGTAGGCCAGTGCCCAGGCATCCCAGGCGCCACCGAAGGCAGCCGGGACCGGGGTGAAGCGCACGTCGGCCGGCAGCTTGGCCGCCCAGGCTTCCAGCTGCGGTTCGAAGTGGGCGCAATGCGGGCAGGTGTAGCCGAAGACCTCGACCACCTCGATCTTGCCGGCCAGCGGCTGGAACGGGCCCGGCTGGGCGATGCGCTCGTAGTCTTTGCCCTCGACCAGCGGGGCATTGGCGGGGGTAGCGGCGCAGGCTGCCAGCGGCAGCAGCACCAGCACGGACAACAGCAGGCGGGAAATCAACCTCATCGACACGCATCTCCGTTGAAAAAAGCAACGCCGGCGCGGTCGCCGGCGTGAAGGAAACATACCGCAGGCGCGGGCCGTGGTGGCGGCCCGGGCCGACCAGTGGTGGTCAGGGGGCGGCAGCCGGTTGCGCCGACGGGGGGGCAGTGGCCACATCGTCGGCCTTGTTGTGCAGACCCTGCAGGTAGCTCGACAGCGCCTGCACCTCCTGCTCGCTCAGCTTCTGCGCGACTGTCGCCATGATCTGGAAGTGGGCCTTGTCGGTCTCGTTGGTCTGGCCGGCCTGGTATTCCTGCAGGCGGCGCGCGACATAGCTGGCGTGCTGACCACCGATGTGCGGATAGGCCGGACCCGGATTACCGGCACCGCTGGGGCCGTGGCACGCCATGCAGGCCGGCAGGCCGCGCTTGGCGTCGCCGCCACGGTACAGCTGCTGGCCGATCTCGTAGAACTTCATGCCCTTGTAGGGGCCGTCGGTGACTGCCGTGTCATCGGCGATGCCGGCGGTGGCCTTCTGCGTGGCGAAGAACGCGCCGATGTCGCGCATGTCCTGCGGGGTGAGATTCTGCACGAACGGCACCATCGCCACCGCCGCACCGGAGCTGCGCTGCCCATTGGCGATCAGGGCCATCTGCTGGGCGACGTAGCGTTCGCTCTGGCCGGCGATGGACGGGTACATCTCCACCGTGGAATTGCCGTCGGCGCCATGGCAGGCCGCGCAGGCCGAGGCCTTGGTCTGGCCGGCCTTGGCATCGCCCCAGTGGGTCTTGCTGAAATCCACCTCCAGCGAGGCGGTGTTGATCGGCCCGTTGTCGGGCAGCGGGGTCAACGTGGTCTGCGCGAACGCAGCAGCGGCAACGACTACAGCAGTGGCAAGGGCGGATACGGCAAGAACGCGAGCGTGGCGCATGCTGAAGCTCCGTATGGACCGGGCCGGGCGGTGGCCGCCGGCATCGCCCGGATTATCAACGCCGTTTCCGCGCACGGTCAACGCAGCAGTGCAGCAAAATGCCCGCAGAGGCCGCCGGCACGGGCGCGCGGCGCCGCAACATGCGATCCTAGGCACATGTCATTGCTCATCGAACGCGCCCGTTACCACCTTTCGGCCCACAACGTGCGGCAGCTGCCGCCCGACGAAGGGGCCGAAGTGGCCTTCGCCGGCCGCTCCAACGCCGGCAAGTCCAGTGCGCTCAACGCGCTGACCCGCCAGAACGCCCTGGCCCGTGTCTCCAAGACCCCTGGCCGTACCCAGCAGCTGGTGTTCTTCCAGGTCACCCCGGAAGCACATCTGGTCGACCTGCCAGGTTATGGCTATGCAAAGGTGCCGCTGGACCTGCAGGCGCACTGGCAGGCCTTCATCGACAAGTATTTCCGCACCCGCGAAGCCCTGAAGGGGCTGGTGGTGGTGATGGACATCCGCCATCCGCTGAAGGACTACGACCGGCAGATGCTGTCCTACGCCGTGCAGCGCGGCCTGCCGGCGCACGCCCTCCTGACCAAGGCCGACAAGCTCAGCCGCAGCCAGCAGATGCAGTCCCTGCAGAAGGTGCGCAAGGAACTGCAATCGGCCTACGGCGACAGCGTCAGCGTGCAGGTGTTCTCCGGCGAAGACCGTACCGGCGTGGACGAAGCCCGCGGCGTGATCGGCGGCTGGCTGGGGCTGGAATAAGGCATTTCCGGTCGCCCGGCTGGCAGCCGGGCGCTACCCGATCGGTGGGTGCCGACCTTGGTCGGCACACCCTTACAACGGCGAATACTCCGCCGGCACCCACGCATAGGCCTTGCCCTCGCCACGCACATGGCCCAGGCCGGGGAAGGGCAGGTGCGCACCGGCTACCCACCAGCCGTTGGCGGTGGCCTGCTGCAGCAGCCCGCGACGGCTGGCGATGGCCGCCGTGCGGTCCGAATCGGCCTCGAATGCCGCCTCCGGGTGCGCGAACTGCACCGCATGGAAGTGCAGCACATCACCCCATACCAGCAGTGACTGGCCCTGGCTGTCGAACCGGTAAGAGACATGGCCGGGCGTATGGCCATGGGTGTCCATCGCCACCGCGCCGCCGGGCAGGGCGTCGCCGGGGCTGAAGGTGCGCAGGTGGCCGCTGGCCTGGTATGGCGCGACCGCATTGCGTGCCAGCGGGAAGGCGAAGCGCACGCCCTTTGGCGCGGTGCCCTCGCTGGCCGGGTTGAGCCAGTAATCGGCATCGGCCTTGGACAGCCACACCGTGGCATTGGGATAGGCCGGCTTGCCCTGCGCGTCGAGTACGCCGCACAGGTGGTCCGGATGGGCGTGGGTCAGCAGCACCTCATCCACCTCGGCCGGGTCGACGCCGGAGGCGCGCAGATTGCCCAGCACCTGGCCCAGGCCGGGGCCAAAGCACTGCGCGGTGCCGGTGTCGACCAGGGTCAGGTGGTTGCCCTGGCGGATCAGGAACGCATTGATCGCGGTCTGCAGGCCCTTCTTGTCTTCCGGCACGTAACGGCCTTCCAGCAGGCGGCTGACCAGCGTCGGCGGCACGTCCACCACTTCCTGCCGGCCGAGCGCGACCACGCCGTCGAACAGGGCGGTGACCTGCAGCGCACCGATGCGCTGGTGATAGACACCAGGCACCTGCTGGGTGGGGGCGGGCGAAGTGGCCTCGGCCAGCGCGACCAGCGGCAGGGACGACAGGGCCAGCAGCAGGGCGCCGCGCAGCGGCAGGGGACGCAGGGTCATGGCGGTTCTCGGTGGATGACGGGCGGTTCCGTTGTGCCCAGAGTGCCGTGGCCGGCGTGTGCGCGGCGCTCAAACCACTGCGCGGAATGCTCAGGGAAGGGGTGTTGTCTGCAGGGCTGCGCCCTGAACCCGCTACGAGCCAGGGCAACGGCCGAAGCAACAGCAACAGCGACAGCGGGCTATCCGTGGGATGGCGGGGTGGGTCCGGTTGCGGGAGACGCCGTAAACCCGTCCATGGGGGCTTGGCCGCGGCATCCATGCCGCGGACACTCCCGCAACCGGACCCACCCCGCCTTCGACAGTTTTCCGCGATCTGTCAGCTCGTGGGGTCAGATCCGTTTTCCGCAGGAAAACGGATCTGACCCCAGAGTTTCATTCGATATCTGACAGATGTGTCGACCAAGGTCGACACCTACCAACAGTCGCGAAGATCTGTCAGAGGTGGGGCGGTGTGGGTGGGCAGGACCGTTGGCGCCATGGATGGCGCCATCGAGCCCCCATGGATGGGTTTACGGCGTGTCCTGCCCACCCACACCGTCCCGCCCTCCCACGGATAGCCGCTGTTGCTGTTGCTTTCGCTGTTGCCGTTGCCTCTGCAGGTGCAGGGCTGCAAGCCCTGCCGAACCCCCTCAAATGTCTGTGGGAGCCAGCCCGTACTGCTCGGCGAAGCGCTTGCTGAAACTCGCCGCAGACCGGTAGCCCGCGCGCGCTGCCACGGTCTTCAACGGCAGGTCCGTGGTGTAGAGCAGCTGCATGCCATGCGCCAGCCGTGCCTCGGTGAGCAGCTGGCGCAGGCTGGTGTCCTCGGCGGCAAGACGGCGGCGCAGTGTCGCGCCGCTCAACGCGAACTGTTCTTCCACATCGCGCGATTGCCAGTCGCGTGCTGGTTCGGCGGCGATGCGGTCGCGGATCTGTTCGCCCAGGCTCGGTGCCTGCGGCAGCAGCAGGTTGCCGTGGCCCTGCCGGCACAAGGTCAGTACCAGCGAGGCCAGGGCCAGCCGCGCTTCGCTGTAACGACCGTCCTGCAGCGATTGCCGCCACTGGCGCAGCACCGCGCCATGATCGATCAACGGCAGTCGCGCCATCACCTGGCCTGGCGCGGGAAGCTCCTCGCTCCACAGCGTGCGAGCGGCCGCCAGCACTTCGGCACACAGCGGCACGATGGCGCTGAGGTAGCGGCCACTGCGTGGGTCGGGGGTGTTGACTACATCGATGCGGCAGCGCTGGGTCAGCAGCAGGATGTCGCCGGGGATGAACTCCAGCGACTGGTGCGCGGTACGCACCTGCTTGCGGCCTTCCAGCAGGATCGCGAACTGCGGTTGCGGAATCTCCACCGAGCTGGCGCCATGTTCGCGCCGCGCGGTGATGCACGCATAACCTTCGGCGCGTGCGCAGCCGGCCAGACTGGCCATCTCGGCCAGCAGTGCGGTAACTGGCGGCAGCATGCCGGTCATGTCACCGGGGCGCCGAACAGGCGACCGACGCCTGCAGCGGCGGCCATTGCCAGTGCACCCCAGAACATCACCCGGATCGCGCCGCGTACCGGCGGGGCGCCGCCGGCCTGGGCTGCCACCGCGCCGGTCAGACACAGGCCGAGCAGGGTACTGGCCGTGGTC
The DNA here is from genome assembly GCF_059371375.1 of Stenotrophomonas sp. YJH_SMC_64. Classification (NCBI taxonomy): domain Bacteria; kingdom Pseudomonadati; phylum Pseudomonadota; class Gammaproteobacteria; order Lysobacterales; family Lysobacteraceae; genus Stenotrophomonas; species Stenotrophomonas sp. YJH_SMC_64. Next base: position 45,171 of record NZ_JCAFUN010000006.1, read on the forward strand.
ATCAGTGCGACCTTGTCGACCGGCGCCAGCAGGGCGGTCATCACTGGCAGCGCCGCACCGCAGGTGAACGCACCGGCCGAGGCCAGCGCTGCCTGCAGCGGACGGGCGCGCAGGGTATCGGTGATGCCCAGTTCGTCGCGGGCGTGGGCACCCAGCGCATCGTGGGCGGTAAGCTGTTCGGCAACCTGCCGCGCCAGCGCAGGCTCCAGGCCGCGGTGTCGGTAGATCGCGGCCAGCTCCTCCAGTTCGCTGTGCGGATCGTCGCGCAGCTCGCGCTTTTCCATTGCCAGGTCGGCCGCTTCGGTGTCGGCCTGGGTCTGCACCGAGACATATTCGCCCGCCGCCATCGACATCGCGCCGGCCACGGTACCCGCCACGCCGGTGGCCAGGATGGTCGCAGCCGAGGCGCCGCTGGCGGCCACGCCGACCACCAGGCCAGCCACCGAGACGATGCCATCGTTGGCGCCCAGCACGGCGGCTCGCAGCCAGCCGACGCGCTCGGAGCGATGCAGTTCGGGGTGTCGTGAATGGCGGCTCATGGCTCTGAGTGTACGAGGGTCAAGAGGGCGTCGGTAGGATGCTGAAACCCGTCACCGTCGCATGACGCAACGGGGTGCCACGCTATAGTGCGCCCTTGCGATGGAAGGCCGCGAGCCCCACATCCCCCGCCACCGTCCAGCGAGCCTTTCCCTTGTCGAGCCCCAGCCACGTCGCCGATACCCCCATTACCGACCGCTCGCAGCTGGTGGAGGTGATCGCCTCCGGCGAGAAGCCCCGCGCGCAGTGGCGCATCGGCACCGAGCACGAGAAGTTCGGGTTCCGCCTGGATGACCTGCGCCCGCCGACCTTCGAAGGCGAGCGCGGCATCGAAGCGCTGCTCAACGGCCTGGTCCGCTTCGGCTGGGAGCCGGTGCAGGAGAACGGCAACACGATCGCCCTGCTGCGCGATGGCGCCTCGGTGACGCTGGAACCGGCCGGTCAGCTGGAGCTGTCCGGTGCGGCGCTGGAGACCATCCACCAGACCTGCGTGGAGACCGGCACCCACCTCAACGAAGTGGCGCAGGTGGCCGGCGAACTGCAGCTGGGTTTCCTCGGCATGGGCTTCCAGCCGAAGTGGAAGCGCGACGAGATGCCCTGGATGCCCAAGGGTCGCTACAAGATCATGCGTTCGTACATGCCCAAGGTCGGTTCGCTCGGCCTGGACATGATGACCCGCACCTGCACGGTACAGGTGAACCTGGACTACGCGACCGAAGCGGACATGGTGAAGAAGTTCCGCGTATCGCTGGCGCTGCAGCCGATCGCCACCGCGCTGTTCGCCGATTCGCCGTTCACCGAAGGCAAGCCCAACGGCTACCTGAGCTACCGCTCGCACATCTGGACCGACACCGACGCTGACCGCACCGGCATGCTCGACTTCGTGTTTGAGGATGGCTTCGGTTACGAGCGCTATGTCGATTACCTGCTCGACGTGCCGATGTATTTCTCCTACCGCGATGGCATCTACCACGACGCCAGCGGGCAGAGCTTCCGCGATTTCATGCAGGCCAGGCTGCCGGTGCTGCCGGGCGCGCTGCCGACGCTGCGCGACTGGTCGGACCACATGACCACCGCGTTCCCGGAAGTGCGCCTGAAGAAGTACCTGGAAATGCGCGGCGCCGATGGTGGTCCGTGGAGCCGCCTGTGTGCGCTGCCGGCGTTCTGGGTCGGGCTGCTGTACGACGACGCTGCGCTGGACGCTGCGTGGGACCTGGTGCGTGACTTCACCCTGGCCGAGCGCCATGCACTGCGCGACGGCGTGCCGAAGCATGCGATGAACCTGCCGTTCCGCAATGGCACGGTGCGCGACCTGGCCCGCGAAGCCGTGAAGATTTCCGTCGAAGGCCTCAAGCGCCGCGCGGCGCGCAATGCCGACGGCCAGGACGAGAGCAAGTTCCTGGACGTGCTGCAGGAGATCGTCGAATCCGGGCTGACCCCGGCCGAGCGCAAGCTGGCGCTGTTCCATGGCCGCTGGCACGGCGACGTCGATCCGGTGTTCCGCGAATTCGCGTACTGAGTGGATTGCGGTAGTGCCGGCCGCTGGCCGGCAGCCAGGCGGGGGTGCCGGCCAGCGGCCGGCACTACCAGAAAAAAACCCCGGCATTGCCGGGGTTTTTCTTTTTCGCATCTGCCCTGGATCAGGCCGCGTCCTTCATCGTCGCCATGTCGATCACGAAGCGGTAGCGCACATCGTTCTTCGTCATGCGTTGCCAGGCTTCGTTGACGTTCTTGATGTCGATCATCTCCACATCGCTGACGATGCCGTGCTCGGCACAGAAGTCCATCATTTCCTGGGTTTCAGCCATGCCTCCAATCGCCGATCCGGTCAGGTGCTTGCGGCCGAAGATCACGCTGCCACCGGTCAACGGCGGGTCCAGTTCGGTCAGCACGCCGACCAGGCACATGGTGGCTTCACGCTTGAGCAGGCCCATGTACGGATTGGTGTCATGGCCAACAGGGATGGTGTTGAGCAGGAAGTCGAAGCTGCCCGCGTGCGCCTTCATCTGCGCGGCATCGCGCGAGACCAGCACCTCATCGGCGCCCAGGCGCTTGGCGTCGGCACCCTTTTCCGGCGTGGTGGTGATCATCACCACGTGCGCGCCGAGTGCCTTGGCGAACTTCACGCCCATGTGGCCGAGGCCACCGAGGCCGATCACGCCGACCTTCTGGCCCGGGCCGACCTTCCAGTGGCGCAGCGGCGACCAGGTGGTGATGCCGGCGCACAGCAGCGGCGCGGCGGCCTTCAGGTCGAGGGTGTCGGACACCTTCACCACGAAGCGCTGTTCGACCACCACGTGGTCGGAATAGCCGCCGTAGGTCGGCGCGCCGCTTTCGCGTTCACGGCCGTTGTAGGTCCAGGTCGCGCCCTCTGCGCAGTACTGCTCCAGGTCGTGCTCGCAGGCATCGCAGTGGCGGCAGGAGTCGACCATGCAGCCGACGCCGGCGTGGTCGCCGACCTTGAAGCGGGTGACGTTGCTGCCGACTTCGGTCACCCGGCCGATGATCTCGTGGCCCGGCACCATTGGGTAGATCGAGCCACCCCAGTCGTCGCGGGCCTGGTGCAGGTCGGAGTGGCAGATGCCGCTGTAGAGAATCTCGATGCGCACATCGTCCGGGCCGACCGCGCGGCGTTCGAACTCGAAGGGCACCAGCGGGTCGGTATGGGAGTGGGCGGCGTAACCACGGGCGAGGGACATGGGGAATCCTTGGCAGGGTTTGTCGAAAGGCGTTTTACAATACGCCCCGTACCCAGCCGCAAGAAGCACGGATATCGGCATGATTCATCAAGTGAAACTGCACAATCATGGCCACTGACAATCTCACCCACCTGGCCGCGTTCGCGGCGGTCGCCCGTCACCGCAGCTTCCGCCGTGCCGGCGCCGAGCTGGCGCTGTCGACCTCGGCGGTGAGCTATGCCATCCGCGCGCTGGAGGAACGGTTGGGCGTGGGCCTGTTCCATCGCACCACCCGCAGCGTGGCCCTGACCGAGGCCGGGCAGCGCCTGCTGGAACGCCTGCAGCCCGCGCTGGGCCAGGTGAATGACGCGCTGGAGGAGATGAACCAGTTCCGCGCCGCGCCGGCGGGCCTGCTGCGTATCAATGCTACCCGCGCCGCAGTGCCGACCCAGTTGGGGCCACGGCTGGCGCGCTTCCTGCACGCCCATCCCGACGTGCGGGTGGAGCTGACCGAGAACGATGGCCTGGTCGATATCGTTGCCGAAGGCTACGACGCCGGCGTGCGCCTGCACGAGTTCGTACCCGAGGACATGGTGGCGGTGCCGATGGGCCCACCGCTGCGTGGCTTGATTGTCGGCTCGCCGGACTACCTGCGGCGGCGCCCGGCGCCACAGCATCCGCGCGACCTGGCCACACACGAATGCATCCGCTTCCGCTTCGCCAGCGGGCATCTGTACAAGTGGCAGTTCGAGCGCGGTGGGCAGGCGCTGGAGATCGATGTACCGGGGCGGCTGACGCTGTGCGAGCAGGGCACCGTGGTCAGAGCGGTACTCGATGGCATCGGCCTGGCCTATGTGCTGGAAGACACCGCCCGCCCGTACATCGAATCCGGCCAGATGGTGGCAGTGCTGGAAGACTGGAGCGAACCGTTCGCCGGCTTCGCGCTGTACTACCCGAAGCAGCGGCAGATGCCCGGTGCGTTGCGCGCGTTCGTGGACATGCTGCGCGAGTGAGTTACTGCAGGAGTGCCGACCAACGGTCGGCACCCACCGTGGAAGGCCAGTGCCGACCAACGAATCGGGACCGGCCGGTAGATCCACGCCACGCGTGGATGGAACAACCTTACGGCGCCTGCAACACCGGCGCCAAGAACGCCACGCAGTCGCGCAGGTGCACGTCCACCGGCGCATCCTCGGCCACCACACCGATCACGCGTTCGCGCAGCGGCTCGGCCACGGCCATCGCCAGCAGCAATCGCGCCATGCGAACAGGATCTCCCTCGCGCAGCAGCCCACGCTGTTGCTGGCGCGCCAGCCAGTCGGCCAGCAGCGCACGGCCGCGTTCGATGCCGTTGTCCAGATAGGCCTGCAGCAGCGCGTCCTTGCCGGGAAAGTCGGTGGCCAGCAGGCGGAATACCTGCACCGCCTGCGCCGACAGCGCCTGCGCGCACACCGCGTGCAGGATGTCCTGCAGCAACGGCACGACCTCTTGGGCATTGCGCGCATCGCGCTGCAGTTGTGGCGCGAAGCCGTCGGTCCACTCACGCACCGCCAACCCAACCAGTTCCTCGCGATTGCTGGCGTGGCGGTAGACGGTCTTCTTCGCCACCCCGGCGTGCGCCGCCACCGCTTCGATGGTGGTGGCCTCGTAGCCCTGCGCCAGCAGCAGTTCCAGCGTGGCCTGCAGCACGGCGTGGCGGACTTCGGCTTCCGGCCGCGCAGGGCGGCCGCGGCGGCGGGTTGGTGGAGGTGGCTCGGGCAGGGTGGTGCTGTTCATTGCGCCCATCTTACCGCATCCGGTCAATTGCGAAACGAATAGCGTTTCCGTATTGTCGGGACTCCCAACACCGCAGGAGACCCCGATGGATACCGCTGTGAATGCCCGCGCCTGGCTGGACCACCACGATCTGCTCGACCCGGCACCGATGCGCCTGGAAACCGGCATCCAGCGCCGCGAAGACGGCACCCTGCTGGTGGCGGTGCGTACCGATCTGCACGGCTGCAAGGGCCGTATGCTGGACTGGTGGTTCACCTTCTTCGAGACCACCCAGCACATCCGCTGGTGGCATCCGGTCGATCATGTCGAGCATCGCGGCTGGGACGAGGCCTGGCAGCGCGGACGCAGCTACCACGGTGCCAGCATCCATGCGGTGGAATCGCTGGCCGACATTCCGCCGGTGGCGGCGCGCTTGAAGTTCCATGACCCGCGCACGTTGCTGGTGCCCGAGCGCCTGCAGGCGGCACAGGATGCAGGCGATGTATCGGCGGTGATCGCCGCGCGCATCGGCTTCGGCGACCAGGTCCGCCTGGATGCAAACGCTGACCCCTGCGACGGGCAGATGCTGCACGTCGCACGCGATACGCCGTTTGGCTGTGTGCTGCGCAGCCGCTTCGTGCTCGGCCTGGACAGCACCGATCCGCACCGCGATGCCGGCGATGCGGTCGGGCTGGGCCTGCTCAAGCACTGCTACACGGAGTTCAGTTTCCTCTCGCGCCTGCTGCCGTCGCTGTACTACGGCGAGCGCGCCAACGGCGAAGCGGTGCCGTTGCCGTGGTGAGCGGTGCAGCGGTCATTCGACCAGTGCGTCGTAGCCTTCGCCGCTGAACTGGATCAGGCAGAAGCCGTGGCCGAACGGATCGGCCAGCACGGCGATGCGTCCCCAGCGGCGCTCGCACACGGATTGCTCGAGCGTCGCTCCGGCTGCGACTGCACGTACCAGCGCGGCTTCGATGTCATCCACCACCCAATCCAGGTGCAGCGGCGTCCAATGGCGCTCGTAGTCGCGCACGTCGCCGTCTTCGGTGGCGGCGCTGCCGGCGTCGTTGTGCAGCAGGTAGAGCGGCGTTGGCCCACCGAGCAGCTCCACGGCGCCCTGGCCGAGACGGCGGCCGATGCGCAGGCCGAAGGCCCGGATGTAGAAGTCTTCGGCGGCGGCCAGGTCGGGCACGTCGAGGTTGACGATGAAGCTGTGGGCAGTGGCGTTCATGGCAGCGATGGGCGGCATCCGGTGGTCGCAGTCTAGTCCTGCCGCGTGCTGCGGCTGGTTCGTCTCCTGCGCGGATTCGGGCAAGCTGGGCGGTCTCCATCGACAAGGACATCCATGAGCGCGCTATCCGGCATCGAACAGGCCACCGGCCAGTCCTTCCCGCCCCTGTTCAAGCAGCTGCATGCAGCGGATCGGTTGAGTTGGGGTGCCCCACATCCGGAATGGTCCGAGGTGGTATTCCCGACGCTGCAGGCGGATCCGCCGGTGCTGCTGTATGCCCAGGACTATGAGCCCCTGGAGGACGATGAGCTGCTCGAGGCGTGGCAGGAGCTGACTGCGGAGGATCATTACAATCCCCTGCGCACTGACCTGCAGTTGCTGCCCTTTGCGCGGACCGGCGGTGGCGACAGCTACTGCTTCTGGAGCAACGCGCCCGGCTTTGCCGAGCCCCCCGTCGTGCTGGTGTGGCATGACGATGATCGTGCCGATGTGCTGGCGGCCAGCTATCAGGATTTCCTGTTCCGCAAGATGGTCGAAGCCGTTGCTGACTACCAGGGGCCGTACACGCTGCTGTCGCACGGCGAGCTGGCCAGCAACCTGCGGCGCTGGCTGCAGAGCCACCAGCCGTTCCTGCGCGATGACCAGTACGCAGCCCTGCAGCGGCTGTTCGCCCGCGTTGACGATATCGCTGAAGGAAACATCAGCGACGAGGATGCACAGGCCATCGTCGCTGAGGTGATCGGCTTCGGGCGGTTGGACGAGTCGTTCGCCTACGTGCGCGAGGACGCCTGAAGGCCGGGGTCGGATCCGCGCGCAGCGTGGCTCTGACTCCTTGTTCGCCGAACAGGGGTCAGAGCCCTTGCCGTTGGAAAGGGATCCGACCCCGTGGGGGATCAGCCCGCGGCTGGGTAGTCGAGGTAGCCTGCTTCGCCGCCACCGTAATAGGTGCTGCGGTCGGGCGTGGCCAACGCGATGTTGCGCTGCAGGCGTTCGACCAGATCCGGGTTGGCGATGAACGGCTGGCCGAACGCGGCCAGGTCAATGGTGCCCGCTTCGACCAGCTGCAGGGCGCGTTCGCGGGTCATGCCACCTGCCAGGATGACGGTGCCACCGTAGGCCTGCCTGAACTGCCGCAGGAACGCCTCGCCCAGCACCGACTGGCCCGCCTGCAGGTTGTCGTTGAGGTGCACGTAGGCCAGCCCACGCTTGCCCAGTTCCTCGGCCAGGTACAGATAGGTGGCTTCATTGTCGGGATAGAACGGCATGTCGAAGGTGAGGTTGTTCGGTGCCAGGCGCACGCCGATGCGATGCGCACCGATACGCTGCGCCATCGCATCGACGGTCTCCAGGATCAAGCGCGCACGATTGGGCAGCGAGCCGCCGTAGCGATCATCACGCTGGTTGATGAGCGGGTTGAGGAACTGCTCGAACAGGTAACCGTTGGCCGCATGCAGTTCGATGCCGTCGAAGCCGGCCGCAATGGCGTTGTCTGCCCCGCGCACGAAGTCGTCGACGATACCGGGGATCTCCGCAGTCTCCAGTGCACGTGCCGGAGTGGGATCGGCGTGGCCGCGGCTGCCATCGTCCAGGTACACGAACGAGGTGTTCTTCGGTGCGCTGGCCACCGGGCGGGTACCGGCGCTGACCGGTTGCCCACCGTCGGGCTGCAGCGAGGAATGCGACATGCGGCCGACGTGCCAGAGCTGGGCGAAGATCGTGCCCTGTGCGGCATGCACCGCCTCGGTGACACGCTTCCACCCGGCCACCTGCTCGGCCGACCAGATGCCCGGCACGTCGATGTAGCCCTGGCCCTGCGGCGAGACAGGCGTGCCTTCGCTGATGATCAGGCCGGCGCTGGCGCGCTGCCGGTAGTACTGCGCGGTGAGTTCGTTGGCGACCGCTCCGGGGTTGCGGGCACGGGTCATCGGCGCCATCGCGATGCGGTTGCGCAGGAAAGTGCCTGCAAGGTCGAAGGGGCGGAACAGGGCGGCGGTCATGTCGGTCATCTCGGTGCGGGGGAAGGCGCCAGCGGCGCGATGCACACAGGATGGAGTTGACATGCGGGCGCATAAAGCGCTTCGATCTCCCTGGGTGCGGGACTATTTGTCCCCAATGGAGCGCGAACGATGCTGCCGCTGGAATCGTTGAATGGCCTGGTCACGTTCGTCACCACGGCCCGCTCAGGCAGCTTCACCGAGGCCGCCGACGCGCTGGGCATCTCGCGCTCGGCGGTGGGCAAGGCCGTCGCCCGGCTGGAAGCGCGGCTGGGGGTGCGCCTGTTCCACCGCACCACGCGGCGCATCGCGCTGACCACCGATGGCGAGGCGTACTACGCATCGTGCGCGGCGGCGCTGGAAGAAATCTCCGCCGCCGAGGCCTGCCTGGGTTCGGCCGGCCTGCCCAGCGGGCGGCTGCGCATCGACATGCCATCCTCGTTCGGGCGCCTGGTGGTGCTGCCGGTGCTGTTGCGGCTGTGCCGGCAGTACCCGGACCTGCAGTTGACGATGACCTTCACCGATCATTTCGTCGATCCCATCGAGGAAGGCATCGACCTGCTGATCCGCTTCGGCGGGCTGCACCAGGCCGAGCATCTGGTGGCGCGGCGGCTGGGGAGCCAGCGACTGGTCACCTGCGCATCGCCAGAGTATCTGCAGGCGCACGGCGTGCCGCGCACGGTGGAGGAACTGGCGCAGCACCGCAGCATTGTTGGCTTCCGCCACGGGCAACCGGTGTGGTGGCGGATCGGTAGCGAGGAGGACGAAGGGACATTCATCCCGAATGCGCCGTATCAACTCAATGACGGCGACGCGGTGATCGAGGCGGCCATCGCCGGGCTTGGTATCTGCCAGATGCCGGTTTCACTGGTACGCCGTCACCTGGATTCCGGCGCGCTGCGGTCGGTGCTGGATGCGCACATGCAACGGCACATCGATATCCACGCGCTGTGGCCACCGACGCGCCACCTGCGGCCCAAGGTGCGCTACGTGGTGGATGAACTGACCCGGTTGGCGGGTGAGGGATTGTTTGATTGAGCCGGCCAGGATTGAGTTCGTGACTTCGGCTTGTATACTGTCCCCCAGTATAGTTCCGAGATGGCCCGCCATGCCGCACTCCCCCGAAGAAAAGAAAAAGGTCCTGGCCCGCGTGCGCCGCATCCGCGGCCAGTGCGATGCGCTGGACCGCGCGCTGGAAGCCGGCGCTGACTGCGGGCCGGTGCTGCAGCAGATCGCCGCCATCCGTGGCGCGGTCAACGGCCTGATGTCCGAGGTGATGGAGGCTCATCTGCGCGAGGAGTTCGGGCAACCCGCAGCCTCCGATGAACAACGCGCCGAACGCGTGCGCGACATGAGCGCGTTGATCCGCTCGTACCTGAAGTAAACGACGGCGCAACATGGCGCCGCCCATCCTGTCATTGCCTGTCTCTGGAGAGTCCACCCATGAAATCCCGTGCCGCCGTCGCCTTTGGTCCCGGCCAGCCGCTGCAGATCGTCGAGATCGACGTCGCCCCGCCGAAGGCAGGCGAAGTGCTGGTCAAGATCACCCACACCGGTGTCTGCCACACCGATGCGTTCACCCTGTCCGGCGATGACCCGGAAGGCCTGTTCCCGGTGGTGCTGGGCCATGAAGGCGCCGGCATCGTGGTCGAGGTCGGCGAGGGCGTGACCAGTGTCAAGCCCGGCGACCACGTGATTCCGCTGTACACCGCCGAGTGCGGCGAGTGCCTGTTCTGCAAGAGCGGCAAGACCAACCTGTGCGTGGCCGTGCGCGCCACCCAGGGCAAGGGTGTGATGCCCGATGGCACCAGCCGCTTCAGCTACAACGGTGAGCCGCTGTACCACTACATGGGTTGCTCGACCTTCAGCGAGTACACCGTCGTTGCCGAAGTCTCGCTGGCCAAGATCAACCCGGACGCCAACCCGGAACACGTCTGCCTGCTCGGCTGCGGCGTCACCACCGGCATCGGCGCGGTACACAACACCGCCAAGGTGCAGGAAGGCGACAGCGTGGCCGTGTTCGGCCTCGGTGGCATCGGCCTGGCGGTGATCCAGGGTGCGCGCCAGGCCAAGGCCGGCCGCATCATCGCGGTGGACACCAACCCGTCCAAGTTCGAACTGGCGCGCGAATTCGGTGCCACCGACTGCATCAATCCGAAGGATTTCGACAAGCCGATCCAGCAGGTCATCGTTGAAATGACCACCTGGGGCGTGGACCACAGCTTCGAGTGCATCGGCAACGTCAACGTGATGCGCGCGGCGCTGGAATGCGCGCACCGTGGCTGGGGCCAGAGCGTGGTGATCGGCGTGGCCGGTTCGGGCCAGGAGATCTCCACCCGTCCGTTCCAGCTGGTGACCGGGCGCAAGTGGATGGGCACCGCCTTCGGCGGCGTGAAGGGCCGCAGCCAGCTGCCGGGCATGGTCGAGGATGCGATGAAGGGCGATATCGAACTGGCCCCGTTCGTCACCCACACCATGGACCTGGACAAGATCAACGACGCCTTCGATCTGATGCATGAAGGCAAGTCGATCCGTTCGGTGGTCCACTACTGAGCCGCGTCATGGGCTGGTTCGATGCCCTGCGCCGGCCGCGTGCGGAAGACCCGCGCGCGGCCCTGGTAGCGCCGATCGAGCAGGCGTTGCGTGCGCTGGGCTGGGTCGACGGCGAGGTGGGGCCACCGCGTGCGGTGACTTCGGCCTTCGGCAGCGACGATGGCATGCCGTTCGAGCAGTGGCTTGCGCAGGTATTCCTGCCGCGCCTGCACGAAGCCCGCGCCGACGGCCAGTGGCCACCACGCAGCGACGTGGCGGTGGCGGCGTATCGCAACCTGGACGGCCAGCCTGGCGTCGAATCATTGCTGCGCCTGCTGGCACAGCTGGATGAACGGATCAACCAAGGCATCCACGCCGGGCGTGGATAACCCGACCAAGGTCGGCATCTACCAGAAGCACGCGTGCGCTGACGCGCCGCGCAGGAGAGCACCATGGAACGCATTGAACACCGCGCATGTTTTGGCGGCTGGCAGGACGTCTACCGCCATCATTCGACCACGCTGGGCTGCGACATGCAGTTCGCCGTGTACCTGCCACCGCAGGCGGAAACACAGAAGCTGCCGGTGCTGTACTGGCTGAGCGGCCTGACCTGCACCGAGCAGAATTTCATCACCAAGGCCGGCGCGCAGCGTTATGCGGCCGAGCACGGTGTGATCATCGTCGCGCCCGACACCAGCCCGCGCGGTGATGACGTAGCCGATGCCGAGGGCTACGACCTGGGCAAGGGGGCAGGGTTCTACCTCAATGCCACCCGCGCACCGTGGGCGAAGCACTACCGCATGCATGACTACGTGGCGCAGGAGCTGCCGGCGCTGATCGAGGCGAACTTCGCGGTGACCAACGCGCGCGCGATCAGTGGCCATTCGATGGGCGGCCATGGCGCGCTGGTGATCGCGCTGCGTAACCCCGGGCGCTATCGCAGCGTGTCGGCGTTTTCGCCGATCGTCGCGCCCAGCCACGTGCCGTGGGGGCAGAAGGCCTTCCATGCCTATCTGGGCGACAACCCGGCCGACTGGGCGCAATGGGATGCCTGCGAGCTGATCGCTATGGCTGACGAGCGCCTGCCGCTGCTGGTCGACCAGGGCGAGGCGGACGAGTTCCTGCAGACCCAGTTGCAGCCGCAGCGCCTGCAGCAGGCCTGCGACGCCGCCGGCCATCCGCTGACCCTGCGCCTGCAGCCCGGCTACGACCACAGCTACTACTTCATCGCCAGCTTCATCGGCGAGCACATCGCCCACCACGCCCGCGCCCTGCAGGGCTGAGGGCTTTCCGGTAGCGCCGGCCGCTGGCCGGCAACCTGCAGCCCTGTGATTCATTGGGTTTGCCGGCCAGCGGCCGGCACTACCATCGCGGTGCACTCGGAGTGTCGTTTTGCCGCAGTGGATCACGCCGCTGTGGCGTGCCGGCGCGCTATCGTGCGCGTAGACGGCCTTGCGGATCGGGGGGATGCATGCCGGTAGTGCTGGCGCTGCTGTATGTGCTGTGCCATGGCCTGGTGCTGGCCCTGTGGCCTGGCCCCGCCGGGGTAGGCTCCTTCGTTTTCCTGACCGGCGCACCGCTGCTGGCCGCCGCCGCGTGCCTGGTGCGGGCGCAACGTGACCGCGCCGCTCTGGGCTGGCGTTCTACCGCGATGGCACTGCTGCTGTGGGCCGGCGGCATGACGTTCAACATGGTGGATGCGCTGGGTGCCGGCCGGGCTGACTTCACCCCACGCGTCAGCCTGTTGTTGTACGTGCTGTATGGCGTGCCCCTGGTGTTCATCCTGGCGCGGGCACGCCGCGAGCGCCTGAGCATCAGCCTGATCGACGCGGCGATGGCGGCGCTGCTGGGTGTGCTGTTCTTCGTGCACACCGCATCGTTCGCCGCCCGTGTCGAGGTCGACGCCCATGCGATGTCCAACATGCAGCGCATGTTCGACATCCAGAACCTGTGTATCGCCGCGTTCGCCGTGGTGCGATGGCTGGCCGGCGACGTGCCCGAACGGCGCAGGTTCTTCCGCGCACTGGCGCTGTACGCGATGGCCTATCTGCTGGTGGCCTACTACATCAACCATTACACGTCCGACGATGCATTCGGTGCGTTCAACGATCTGCTGATTGACATACCTTTCCTGCTGATCGCCTGCCTGGCGCTGGACACGGCGCCGGACGCAGGCACAACGCCGCACCCGCGGCTGGCGAGGACGGTGCAGGCCGCCGGTCCGATCATCCTGCCATTGCTGCTGCTGGTGGTCGGCACGCTGGTGGTCGATCATGCGCGGCCGTTGGCCGTTGCCGGCTTCGTCGTAGCCACCCTTGGCTTCGGCCTGCGCAGCGTCCTGCTGCAGACCGATCTTCTGGAACGCCAGGCAGCACTGGATCAACTGGCGCGGCAGGATGGCCTGACCGGCGTGGCCAACCGCCGCGAGTTCGACGCACGGCTGACGTCCGAGTGGAATCGCGCACGGCGCAGCGGCACCGAGCTGGGCCTGCTGCTGGTGGATATCGACCACTTCAAGGCCTTCAACGACCAGCACGGCCATCCGGCCGGTGATCGTTGCCTGCAGGCGGTGGCCGGGGTGCTGAAGGCCATAGCCGGTCGCGGTGGTGACAGCGTTGCGCGTTATGGCGGTGAAGAGTTCGCCGTCATCGTGCCCGGAAGCCCGTTGTCGGGCGTGCTGGCGCTGGCCGAGCGGCTGCGCGAAGCGGTCGAAGCGCTGCCATTGCCGGAAGGCCCGGTCAGCATCAGCGTCGGCGTGGGTTACCTGCATCCGCCGGCTCTGGCCAGTGCCGATCAGTTGCTGGCAGACGCCGATGCCGGCCTGTATGCCGCCAAGCGGGCTGGCCGCAACCAGGTGATCCTGCATGCGCATGTGCTGGACGACGAGGGCAGCACGCACGGAACGATGGACTGCTGAGCAGCTCTCTGCATGCGATCACACGGGGGGCGCGACGGCTTATCGCTGCCGCAGCCAGCCGGTCGGATCGAGCAGCCTCAGCCCGACCGGTGACAATGAGCGTTGCCGCAACGGCAGGTTTGCCGCCTGCACGGCCATCGCACAGCGTGCCAGTTGCCGGCGCAACGGTGCCAGCGTGTCGTCTTCGCGGGGCCGCGCATGCCGCCATTGTGCGATGCGCAGCAGGCAGACCAGCAGGTCCAGTTCGCTGGCGGCAATGAAGGGAGAGCCGGCCGGCAGCAGATCGATCGGAGCGGCGGGGGTGGCCAGCAGCGGCAGCAGGCCGATGAAGGCGTCGCATCCCTCCTGGCCAAGCCCGAGTCCGCTCAGCTGGGCAAGGCCATCGGCCTGCAGATCGGGGTCGCGCAGCTGCCGTATCGCGCCCAGCAGCGCCTGTTCGCCGCGGCCGAACTGTCGACCGAAGGCGCGGTAGTTGACCCGGGTGGGAAACAACGGGGAACGGGAGGCCATGGTGGCTAGGGCTGTGGGTCGCGGGTTTCCACCAGTACCGGACAGGGCGCGTGGTCGATGGTCCATTGCCCGATCGAGGGTTCGAACAGGCGTTCCAGCCGGGACAGGTGGCGGTGGCCGATGACGATCAGGTCGCACTTCAGGCGCCGGGCCTGCTCGCTGATCACTTCGCCAGGGTCACCGGAGGGAATCTGCGCGATGGCGTCAATGCCGCGTTCGCGCAGCTCGGCCAGGGCTTCGGCCAGCACCGCTTCGGCCCGCGAGCGCTGGCGGGCGGCTTCCGGGTACTCGATGCGGTCGGCTTCGCTGGCATCGGCCGCCAGCGCGAATTCGGGGTCGAGCACGCACAGCAGGTGCAGGCGGCTGTGGGGGCCGGCGATGGCGGCGGCCAGGTCGAGCACGCGTGCGTGCTGGGGGCCACCATCCAGGGCGACCAGCAGGGTATTGAACATGGATGTCTCCTTGGCAGGCCGGGGATGGTCGCCGATGTCACCGCGCGCACCCATGCCGTGCGCGGCAGTCAATGAATGCGTCGAACGCAATCCACCGTGGTTGCAAGTGCCGTAAAGTCATCTGATTTACTGGAGACTGTCATGCCCCTGCCGGACCTGAACCTGTTGCTGGCACTGGACGTGCTGATTGACGAATGCAGCGTGGCCGCCGCCGCGCGCCGGATGAACCTGAGCGCGCCGGCGATGAGCCGTACCCTGGGCCGGATCCGCAACGCGCTGGGCGACCCGGTGCTGGTGCGTGCCGGCCGCGGTCTGGCGCCCACGCCCCGCGCCCTGCAGCTGCGCGAGCAGGTCCGCGATGTGATCGAGCAGGCCCACCGCGTCTTCAACGCCGGTCGTGAAGTGGACATGCGCGTGCTCGAGCGGACCTTCAGCGTGCGTGCCAATGATGTGTTCGTCGGGGGGTTCGGCGGACGCCTGCGCGAGCTGTTCCGCCAGCAGGCGCCGCGCGCAGTGCTGCGCTTCGTGCCCGAAGGCGATACCGATGACGATGCGATGGCGCAGGGCCGGATCGACCTGTACATCAGCACGGCCGGCAAGCATGCGCCCGATACCAAGGTGCAGAACCTGTTCAGTACCTCGTTCATGGGCGCCGCGCGCGAAGATCATCCCTTGTTCGATGAGGAGATCAGCGCCGAGCGTTTTGCCGCCTGCGACCACATCGCGGTGTCGCGCCGCGGCTTGCCGCGTGGTCCGATCGACGATGATCTGGCCGCGCTGGGCCTGCAGCGGCGGGTGGCGCTGATCAGCCCGACCTTCCACGGCGCGATCTTCGCGGCGGCCGAATCGGACCTGATCCTGCCGCAGATGCCGAGCGTGATGCTGGAGCGGATCGTCAGCATGCGCCTGCCGCTGCGCCTGTTCCCGCTGCCGATCCCGGTGCGGACCGCCGCCATCGTGCAGGCCTGGCATCCACGCCTGGACAACGACGCCGCCCACCAGTGGCTGCGGCGGTCGATCAAGACCATGTGCGAAAGCGCAGGGGAGGCCCCGCGCTGACATCTGCATGCGTGCGCCTGGCGCACGCCTGGGATGCGGGTTGCGCCATTTTTCGCAGGGTACCGGCTCCCTAGACTGCGCTCCCCGGAGTTTCACTGAGCGCATTCCAATGACCCCCAACATGCCGTGCACCGCACGGATAGGTGCCCGGCGATGAGTACGCCGGCCGCCGCTGTCCCGGCCGCCGCAGCGCCCCGTCCTGCCGCCGCCCCCGGGCTCGATCGCCGCATTCTGGTCGGCCTGTGTGGCGTGCTGCTGGCGGTGCTGGTGTCGGGCTTCAACGAGAACATCACCAAGGTCGCCCTGGCCGACATCCGTGGCGCGATGGGTTTCAGCGTCGACGACGGCAGCTGGGTCGTCGCCCTCTACAGCGCGATGTCGGTCAGCGCGATGGCCTTCGCACCGTGGTGTGCCGCCACCTTCTCGCTGCGCCGCTTCGCATTGGCGATGATCGGTGGCTTCATGGTGCTGGGCGTGCTGTGCCCGCTTGCCCCGAACCTGCAGGTGTTCCTGCTGCTGCGCGCGCTGCAGGGTCTGTGCGGTGGCGCGCTGCCGCCGCTGCTGATGAGCGTGGCGCTGCGCTTCCTGCCCCCGGGCATCAAGCTGTATGGCCTGGCCGGCTATGCGCTGACGGCGACGTTCGGCCCAAGCATGGGCACGCCGCTGGCCGCGTTCTGGGTCGAGCAGGTGGGCTGGCACTGGGCGTTCTGGCAGATCGTGCCGTACTGCCTGGCCGCCATGGCGATGGTCGGCTGGGGCCTGCCTCAGGACCCGCTGCGGCTGGAACGCTTTGCCCAGTTCGATGGCGTCGGCCTGCTGCTGGGCCTGCCGGCGCTGGTGCTGCTGGTGCTGGGCCTGGTGCAGGGCCCGCGCCTGAACTGGTTCGACTCGCCGATGATCACGCTGATGATCGGTGGCGGTGCCGGCCTGATGGTGCTGTTCATGATCAATGAATGGTTCCATCCGCTGCCGTTCTTCAAGCTGCAGCTGCTGGCCAACCGCAATCTCAGCTACTCGCTGGTGACGCTGGGCGGCGTGCTGTTCGTGCTGCTGGCAGTGATCTCGATCCCGTCCGGGTTCCTGGCCAGCGTGCAGGGCTACCGGCCGCTGCAGACCGCACCGATGCTGCTGTGGGTGGCGCTGCCGCAGGTGATCGCGCTGCCGCTGGTGGCGGCGCTGCTGAACATCCGCGCGGTGGACTGCCGCTGGGTGCAGGCCACGGGCCTGGCGATGCTGGCGCTGGCCTGCTGGCTGGGCTCGCACCTGGACGTGGCCTGGATCCGCGACAACTTCCTGTGGGTGCAGCTGCTGCAGGTGTTCGCGCAACCGATGGCGGTGCTGCCGCTGCTGATGCTGGCCACCGGCGGCCTGGCGCCGCAGGACGGCCCGTTCGCCTCGGCCTGGTTCAACACGGTCAAGGGCTTCGCTGCCGTGCTCGCCGGTGGTGTGCTGGATGCCGTCGCCCAGGGCCGCCGTCATTTCCATTCCACCGTGCTGGTCGACCGCCTTGGCGAGCAACCGTGGCTGGCCGATGGCCCGCAGCTGGGCGCGCGCCTGCATGCACAGGTACAGGCGCTGACTTCGGCCGACCTGTACTGGGTGGTCGCACTGGTGGCGCTGGCCTTCATTCCCCTCATTGCCTGGATGCCCACCCGCATCCATCCGCCACGTGCCGTGGCCTGAACCTTTCGCAGGAACCCCCTCATGACGATCAATCGAACCACCCTCAACACTGGCCTGGGCCTGGGCGTGCTGGCCCTGGCCGTCGGCGCGTGGCTGCTGCTGCGCGATGGCGGCCACCAGACCACCAACAATGCGTACGTGGTGGCCGACTACACCCTGGTAGCGCCGAAGATTCCCGGCTTCGTCAGTGCCGTGGAAGTCGAGGACAACCAGTCGGTGAAGGCCGGTGATGTGCTGGCCCGCATCGACGACCGCGACTACCAGGTCGCCCTGCAGGCGGCCCGTGCCGACCTCGCCAATGCCCGTGCACAGCTGGCCAATGCGCAGGCCGCACTGGCCCAGCAGGACTCGTTGATCGCGCAGGCCAGGGCCAGTGTCGATGTCAGCCGTTCCGAACTGACCCTGGCCAGTGCCGACCAGCAGCGTTACCGCGAACTGGCCCGTGACGGCGCCGGTACCGTGCAGAACGCGCAGCAGGCGCAGTCGAAGCAGGCCGTGGCCAGTGCGCATCTGCAGCAGGGCCAGGCCGCGCTGTCGACCGCACGCCAGCGCACCGACATCCTCAGCGCGGGCGTGCAGGCTGCACAGGCGGCGGTGCAGCGTGCGGAAGCGGCGCAGGCACGCGCCGAACTGGATCTGTCGCACACCGTGCTGCGCGCACCGATCGATGGCATGGTCGGTCGCCGCGCGGTGCGCGTGGGTGCCTACCTGACGCCGGGTACGCCGGTGGCCGCGGTGGTGCCGCTGAAGCGCGCCTTCGTGGTCGCCAACTTCCAGGAAACGCAGATGACCCGCATGCAGGCCGGCCAGCAGGTCGAACTGAAGGTGGACGTATTCCCGGGCAAGCCGCTGCGCGGGCACATCGACAGCATTGCACCAGCCACCGGCGTCACCTTTGCTGCCGTCGCACCAGAGAACGCCACCGGCAACTTCACCAAGGTGGTGCAGCGCATTCCGGTGAAGATCGTGCTGGAGCCGGGCCAGCCGCTGCTGGACCAGCTGCGTGCCGGCATGTCGGTGGAAGCCAGCGTTGACCTGGGCAGCCGCGCGCGCGCGCAGAGCGTGCAGCACAGTCCGGGCCACAAGAGCGGGGAGGGCGCATGAGCGCAGTCACCGTGTTCCGCACCTTCGTTGCGGCCAGCCTGTGCACGGCCCTGGCTGCCTGCACGATGGGTCCGGACTTCGTACGTCCGCAGGCGGAACTGCCCAGCCACTGGCAGAGTGAGGCCGTCGCCGGCAACGCCATCGACCAGGACGCGGCCTGGTGGGCCGGTTTCGACGATCCGCTGCTGGGGCAGCTGGCCAACCAGGTGCTGGCGGCCAACCTGGACCTGCAGCTGGCGGCCAACCGCGTGCAGCAGAGCCGTGCTGCACGCGGCATCACCGCCGCCGATCGCCTGCCCAGCGTCAGCGCGAGCGCCAGTGGCGTGCGTGCACGCAACAGCGAGGTGGGCCTGAATGATCCGTCCGGCAACGGCGGCCGTGATGACTACGGGCTGTTCCAGGCCGGTATCGGCCTGAGCTGGGAACTGGACCTGTGGGGCCGCGTGCGGCGGCAGGTGGAAGCGGCCGACGCGCGCGTGCAGATGGCCGAGGAGGATGCACATGCAGTGCGCATCGCGCTGCTGGCGGAAACCGCGCGTGATTACCTGCAGCTGCGCGCGACGCGGCAGCTGCTGGCGATCACCGAGGACAACCTCAGCATCGCCCACGACATCAAACGCCTGACCGAAGCACGCCAACGCCAGGGTGTGGCCAGCACGCTGCAGGTGTCCAGCGCGGCCGCGCAGGTGGCATCGCTGCAGGCACGCATCGCGCCGTTGCGGCATCGCGAATCGCAGCTGCGCAATGCGCTGGCGTTCCTGCTGGCGCAGCCGCCGCAGGCGCTGGACGCGCAGCTGCAGGATGCACGCCGTGACTGGCCGGCGTTGCCGGCCGTAGCGGTGGGGCTGCCCAGTGAACTGGCCGAGCGTCGCCCTGACATCCGTCGTGCCGAAGCGGCACTGCATGCGGCAACGGCAGGCATCGGCGTGGCCAAGGCCAGTTTCCTGCCGCGCATCACCTTGAATGGCGACGCCGGCTTCCAGGCCAAGCAGCTCGATGATCTGGATGGCTGGAACGCGCACCGTTTCAGCATCGGTCCGTCGATCAGCCTGCCGATCTTCCAGGGCGGACGGCTGAAGGCCAATCTCGCGCTGAGCAGGCTGCAGCAGCAACAGTCGGCCCTGCAGTTCCGCCGTACCGTGCTGCAGGCATGGCACGAAGTGGATGACGCCATGGATGGCTACAGTGCCGAGCAGCAGCGCACGGTGCAGCTGCACGTGGCAGTGGATGAGAGCGAGACGGCACTGGGGGCGGCGCGCCGGCAGTATCAGGCCGGCGTGGTCGACATGCTGGACGTGCTGACCACCCAGCGCATCGCACTGGACAACCAGGCCGCGCTGGCCAACAGCCAGGCCACCGCCGCGATCGCGCGTGTAGAGCTGTACCGCGCGCTGGGCGGAGGCTGGTAGTGCCGGCCGCTGGCCGGCACCTTCATGGATGTTGCGGATGCCGGCCAGCGGCCGGCACTACCTCGCGTCGCGGTAGTTGCCAACCAAGGTTGGCAACTACCAGAGCAGGGCCTCAACGCACGTCGCGCAGTTCCCAGTGGCTGCCGGCCAGCAGGCGCAGGCGCTGCTTGAACACGTCACTATCGATGCGGGTGGTGGCGACCAGGTTGATGCGCAGGTCCTTCTGCTCGCCGGTCACGGTGGCGTCCGGATCGGTCACGCCCCACTGCGGTTCCACCGCGTCCGGGTCGGGCTGCTTGGCCTTCCAGCGCTCGAACAGCGTGCCGCTGCGCAGGGCATCCTGCAGCTCTTCGGCGAAACCGGCGGCGCCCTGCGAATGGAAGGACAGGTCAGGGTCGTTGCCGCGGGCCTTGGACGGGTCGGGCAGGCTGATGTGGTACTGCGCAGGCATGGAGTTCTCCTTGAAGTGCGGCAAGACTGGCACAACCGCAGTGGAATCGATGTGCAGATTCCGGCCGTGGCCAGCGCTCATTCGAACCGATGCGGCCCATCGGCGAAGCCTACGGTGACCGCGCCCTTGCCGACGTTGACCATGCCGGTCAGGCTCATCACCGATTCGTACACGGTCACGCCATGGGTGGCGCAGACCTCTTTCAGCTGTGCGTAGCCGGGCAGGGAACGCAGCTCGTCCAGTTCTCCGCCGTAGCTGACGCACACCGTCGGCGTCATCAGTCCGGCACGTACGCGCTGGCCGACCACCGCGAACAGCTTCTGCACGGCATTGTCGAATCCCTTGATCTTGGCCACCGGCCCGGTCTCGCCGCGGTAGCCATGCAGCACCGGCTTGATGTCCAGCGCGCTGCCCAGTGCGGCGCTGAGCAGGCCGACACTGCGGTCGCCCTTGTGCCGTGCGCGCGCACGCATGTAGTACAGGTCACGGGTGACCATGTAGCCGTGCACGTTGCCGGCCAGTTCCTCCAGCCGCTCGCGGATCTGCTGCACGCTGGCGTTGCTCTCGCGCAGGCGCACGGCTTCCACCGCCGTAACCGCCTGCGCGGCGAACAGGTTCTGGGTATCGAGCACGCGCAGCGCGAACGGTGAGTTGTAGCCTGCCGCCTGGCGCACCGGCTTGTAGTCGTTGAGGATGGCGAAGCTGGCCTGCAGCGCGTTGTCATGGATCGGGCTGCGGGTCTTGGTGATGGTCATGCAGAACACGTGGTCGTAATCGATCACCAGCTGCTGCAGGAACAGGTCGCGGATCTGGTTGACACTGAAGGGAATGGTTTCCGCCTCGGCGCCGTGTTCGGCCACGTGCGCGTGCAGGAAGCTCAGGGTGGCCTGCTCATCGCGGTGATCGGCCAGCACGGCTTCGCCGATGCGGACGGTGATCGGCAGCAGCACGATGTTGTGCTCGGCAATGAAGTCCTGCGGCAGGTCGCAGGCCGAGTCGACGACGATTCCGATGCGCATCCGCGGCTCCCCCTCCAGGGCGGTTGTAGGTTCGGAAACGTGAAATCTATCTCAAAACCAGAGCCCGCGCCCGAGGGAAAGGCGCCACCCCTGTTCAGCGATCGCGCTGTACCGCCACCGGCAGGCTGTCCAGGCGTTGCCATTCGGGCTGCTGCAGCAGGGCAGGATCGGCCAGCACGGCCGCCATCAGCGGATGGGCGTCGTTGCCCCAGAACAGTTCCTGGTCGATGGCCAGGGTCGGGACCCCGAACACCCCGGCGCCGATTGCGGCCTCGGTGTTGCGCCGCAACTGTTCCTTGACCGCCGGGGCGGCGATGGCGCTGGCGACATCCTCGATGCCCAGCTGCGCACCCGGTTCGCGCAGGGCTTCGGCGCTGTCACCGGCATGGCCGTCGCGCCAGATCCAGTCGAACAGCACGTCCACCGCCTGTGCGCTGGCTCCGGCGGCCAGGCACAGGCGCAGCGCCGACAACGGATTGAACGGATGGCCGGGCGGGAAGCGCATCGGCGTGCCCTCGGCCTGCGCGGTCCATTGCAGCTGGCGGTACATGAAACGGCGCTTGGCCGGGATCTCGGCCGGCCCGAGATTGCCCAGGTGATGCAGCACCGCGCCGAAGGCGATCGGCACGGTCTGGATCTGCGCGAACTGCGGCAACTGTTTCAGCTTCTGCCAGTGCAGGTAGGAGTAGGGCGAGACGAAGTCGAAGTACCAGCGCAGGGTGGCCATGGTGGTGTCCTTCAATGCGGTCAGGGCTGCGCATTGCGCTGCAGGTAGCGATCACGCAGGTCGGTCTGGCGCGAGCGCATCGGCATCGCACGCCCGCCCAGCCAGACCTGTTCGGCATAGTGCGCCACGTCCAGCGGGTCGCCTTCCCACAGCACCAGGTCGGCGCGCTTGCCGGGCTCGATGCTGCCGATCTGGTCGGCCACGCCGAACGCCTGTGCGGGTACCCGGGTCAGCCCGGCCAGACCGTCAGCCCAGGGCAGGCCGTTGGCCACTGCATTGCCAGCCAGCTGGCGCATCTTGCGCGCATTGTGGGTGGCGTCGCCGCGCTGCACGAACGACACCGGCACGCCTGCACGCTGCAGGCGCGCGGCGTTTTCCAGGGTGGCACCGATCTGGTCGAAGCTGGCTGGCAGGTTGGCCAGCACGTCGACGAATACCGGCACGTGCGCAGCGGCCAGCTCCGGCGCGACCTGCCAGGCTTCGCTGGCACCGGCAATGGCGATCTTCACCTTCTCGCGTGTGGCCCAGCGCAGCAGCTGGCGGATGTCCGAGGCACGATCCACCTCCACCACGATGCGGCCCTGGCCGGCCAGGTAGCGACTGAGTGTGCGGCGCCCGGCCGGGGTCAACAGCGCGTGCGGCGAATCCACAGCAACCTGGCCGCGTGCTTCGTCGACCATCTGTTGCAGCAGCATCCATTGCGCGGCGCGCGAATGGCCGGTCAGTTCGGAGGCGGCCGCGCCGATGCGCAGGAACAGGGCACGCGGGCCGATCGGGTCGGCGCTGCCGTCCAGCCGCATTACGCCGCCCTGGCCGGCCACGAAACCACCACCAGTGGCTGCCCCCAATGCAGTGAAGCCGATGCCTTCCAGGCGCGTGACCGGAATCAGCACCGAGGCCGGGTTGTAGGCGAGGGTGACGTCGAATTCCGGGCGCAGCGGCTGCTCGCCGAGCTTCAACGAACTGTCCACCGTGCTCGATTCACCCGAGACCTCTTCGATGCCGGTTTCGGTGATGCCACCGAACAGGGCCGGGGTCAGCGGCCTGCCATTGGCTTCGACCACGGTCGCCCCGGCCGGCGCGGACAGGCCGGGGCCGACCGCGCGGATGATGCCACCCTGGACCAGCACATCGGCGTTGTGCAGGCTGCCGCGTGCGCTGGCCGTGTGCACCGTTGCGTTGCGCACCAGCAGGTCCTGTGCCTGTGCGGATGCGGAGATGCAGGCCAGCACCATGACAGTAGCGCCGAACCATGCTCGGCTGCCCTTCGCGGCAGACTGCGCCAACTGCTTGAGCACCATCATCAACGCACCTCCTGGCCGAGCTGGAAATCAGAACGCGGCGTCGCTGCCGGTGCACTGCGGTCGTACAACCTGCGGCCATCAATGAAGACCTGCTCGGCCAGCGCGTAGGAACTGAAAGGGTTGCCGTTCCAGACCACCACGTCGGCCATCTTGCCGGCCTCCAGGGTGCCGGTCTGGCCTTCAATGCCCAGCGCCTTGGCGGCATTGGCGGTCATCCAGGTGATGGCGTGTTCGGGCGTGATCTCCGGCATGCGCGCGCGGCGCGCGGACGCCATCACCTTGGCTGCTTCCTGGTTCAGGCGCTGGATGCCCTCGGGTGAATCGGAGTGGACGATGGCGCAGCTGTTCTTCGGCCGGTCGACCAGCGCGATGTTCTCCGGAATGCCGTCGAAGGCTTCCATCTTGAAGCCCCACCAGTCGGCCCACAGCGCACCGCAGACGCCGCCGGCGGCCAGCCTGTCGGCCAGCTTGTAGGCCTCCACGCCGTGGTGGAAGGCGGCTACCTTGAAGCCGAATTCCTTGGCCAGATCGAGCATGGTGGCCATCTCGTCGGCGCGGTAGCAGTGGATGTGCACGCGGATGTCGCCTTCGATCGCGCCGGCCAGCGTGTCCAGCTTGAGATCGCGCTTGCCGCCGGCATCACCGGCGCTGTCGCCCTTGTCGCTGCCGAACCAGCTCTTGCGCTTGGCCGGCTTGGGCTTGTTCTTGGCGATGTAGTCGGCGGCATCGATGAAGGCGGCACGATAGCCGGCCACGTTGCCCATGCGCGTGGCCGGGGTCACGCCCTTGCCCTCGCCATAGACCCGCTTGGGGTTCTCGCCGCAGGCCATTTTCAGGCCCCACGGCGCACCGGGGAACTTCATCGCCTGGTAGGTGATGGCCGGGACGTTCTTCAGCGTCACGCCGCGGCCACCGACAAGGTTGGCCGAGCCCGGCAGCACCTGCATGCTGGTCACGCCGCCGGCCAGCGCGGTGGCGAAGCCCGGGTCCTGCGGCCACACCGAGTGTTCGGCCCAGACGTTGGCGGTGACCGGTGCGGTCATCTCGTTGCCGTCGCTGTGCGCACCGACACCCGGGCTGGGATACACGCCCAGGTGCGAATGCACGTCGATCAGGCCCGGAGTGACCCACTTGCCCTGTGCATCAATGCGGGTGACGCCCGCATCGGCCTGCAGCTGGCGGCCGACGGCAACGATGCGGCCGTCGCGCAGCAGCACATCGGCGTTGTCCAGGCGCTGGCCGGTACCGGTCAGCACGGTGGCGTTCTGGATCAGTACCGGCGCATCGGGATGGGCCTGGTAGGTGCTGGGGTAGGGATCGGCGACGAAGCGCGAGGCGCCCACCGCCGGAGCCGTACTCAATGAAAGCAGCGCCAGGGCCACCCCGGCGCGCAACAACGTCGATGCCATGCAGTTCCCCTTGCAACCTGGTCCAACCGCCGACGCTAGCCCGGTGGTGGCGGGCTTGCCAAGTGACCTTCTTCACAGGACGGTCGACGGCGGCTCGACTGCACCGGCCGGGTGGCCGAAAATACCCGGTCCCCCGCCGTACCGGACCGCCCATGAAAAGCAAGCAGGAAATCGTCGACAACTGGCTGCCCCGGTATACCGGCGTGCCTCTGGACCAGTTCGGCCAGCACATCCTGCTGACCAACTTCGGCGGCTACCTGCATACCTTTTCCGAGCTGACCGGTGCGCCGGTCATCGGCCTGGACCGGCCGATGGCAAGCGCCACGATCGACGGCATCACCATGATCAACTTCGGCATGGGCAGCCCCAATGCCGCGATCATCATGGACCTGCTGTCGGCGGTGATGCCCAAGGCGGTGCTGTTCCTGGGCAAGTGCGGTGGCCTCAAGCGCAAGAACCAGCTGGGCGACCTGGTGCTGCCGATCGCTGCGATCCGTGGCGAGGGTACCTCGGGAGACTACCTGCCGCCGGAAGTGCCGGCGTTGCCGGCGTTCGCGCTGCAGCGTGCGGTCTCGACCATGATCCGCGACCTCGGCCACGACTACTGGACCGGTACCGTCTACACCACCAACCGCCGGGTCTGGGAGCACGACGAGGCCTTCAAGGAGCGGCTGCGGGCGATGCGCTGCATGGCCATCGACATGGAAACCGCCACCGTGTTCGCCGCTGGCTTCGCCAACCACATCCCCAGCGGTGCGCTGCTGCTGGTGTCGGACCAGCCGATGATCCCCGATGGGGTCAAGACCGAAGCCTCCGATGCCAAGGTCAGCTCCCAGTTCGTGGAAAACCATATCCAGATCGGTATCGAGGCGCTTAAGCTTATCCGGCGCAACGGCAAGTCGGTCCGCCACCTGCGCTTCGACGAATGATGATGATGGCCTGGCGCGGCGCGCCGGCCCTGGGGAGTAGGTGATGGACGTTGCCGCGCAAGTGGTGGAATTCTGGAAGGAGGCGGGCCCTGCGAAGTGGTTCGCCCGCGACGACGCGTTCGACGCGCAGTTCCGCCAGTTGTTTCTGGATGAGCATTTCGCCGCCGCTTCGCGCGCGCGCGAACATTGGCTGGGCAGTGCCGAAGGGGCGCTGGCCCTGATGCTGCTGCTCGACCAGTTCCCGCGCAACTGCTTCCGGGGTACTGCCCATTCCTACGCCACCGATGGCCTGGCCCGGCATTACGCCATGCGCGCCATCGAGGAAGGCCTGGACCTGCAGCTGGTGCCGAAGCTGCGCGCCTTCATCTACCTGCCGTTCGAGCACTCCGAGGATCCGCTGGACCAGGACCGCTCGGTGGCGATGTTCGACGTGCTGGGTGACAAGGAATACCTGCAGTACGCCGAACTGCACCGCGACATCATCCGCCGCTTCGGTCGTTTCCCGCATCGCAATGCCGTGCTCGGTCGCTTCCCCACGGCGGAAGAACTGGATTACCTGGCCGAAGGCGGGTTCGCCGGCTAAGAAAAAGGGGACGGAGGGGATTAAGTCGTTTGTGCCATAAACGACTTAATCCCCTCCGTCCCCTTTCTCAGTGCCGATCAGTACTTCGGCACGCCGTTGTCCACCTCTTCCGACCAGGCGTTGATGCCGCCGGTGACGTTGAACACCTTGGTGAAGCCCAGTGCACGGAACTGCTCGGCAGCCTGTGCGCTGCGGCCGCCGTGGTGGCACATGAAGGCCAGTGCGGTGTCCTTGGGCAGGGCCTCCAGCTCCGCACGGCCGTTGCCGTCGAAACTCTTGAACGGCACGCCCACGGCAGCGATCTCGCGCTCCTCGGCCGGGCGCACGTCCACCAGGGTGATGTTGCCGGCACGCACCAGGTCATCGGCATCACGCACGCTGATTTCCTGCACCGGCTTGGGTGCGTTCGGATTGTCGATGGCCAGGCCCTTGCCGCGGATGTCGTCCACCCAGTCGATGGTGATGCCGTTGGCGCGACGCGCGCTGGCCAGGTCGAACTGCACGCGCAGGCCGTTGGACTCGGCAGCGATCGCGCCTTCGTCGTGCGGAGCCAGCTGGAAGTTCGGCTGGAAGCCGGCGTCGATGCTCAGCTGCAGGGCAGCGCCCGGAGCGTCGGCCAGCGCGCCCTTGAGCATTTCCACGGCGGCCGGGGTGACGGTGATGCTCGGCGGGGTGCGGTCCGGTGCGGCCAGGCCCAGCACGCTGCTCAGCTCGCCGCTGGCGGCCATCTGCAGCACGATGTCGCTGCCACCGACCAGTTCGCCGTCGATGTACAGCTGCGGGATGGTCGGCCAGTCGCCGTAGGCCTTGATGCCTTCACGGATTTCCTGGTCGGCCAGCACGTTGACGTGGGCAAACTCGACGCCGAGGTCCTGCAGGGCGCCCACGGCCTTGGCCGAGAAACCGCACTGCGGCATCGACGGCTGGCCCTTCATGAACAGCACGACGCGGTTGGCGTTGAGGATGGATTCGATGCGCGAACGCAGGGCGGGATCGAGGGACATGGACGTCGGGTTTCCGGGAATTCGAATCATCAATTCTACCCCTCATGGCATCATGGGGGATGAGCAACGCAGGAACATTGCATCGCATCCCGACCCGGCCCTGGCGCTGGCTGCCTTGGCTGGTGGCGTCGCAGTTGGCCGTGATCCTGGTATGGGTACTGGCAGGCTGGCACTGGGGCCTGCCGCTGATGGTGGCCAGCCACGCGCTGTTCATGGTACCGATATTCCTGCCCAACAGCCGCTTCTACGCACCGGTGCTGAGCCGGTTGCCAGAGGCCGGCAACAGCGTCTGGCTGACGATCGATGACGGCCCCGGCCCGGAAACCCGCGCCGTGCTCGACCTGCTGGACCGCCACCAGGCGCGGGCCACCTTCTTCCTGGTGGGGGAACGTGCGCTGGCACAGCCGGAACTGGTGCAGGAGATCCTGCGCCGCGGCCACGACCTGGGCAACCACAGCCACAGCCACCCACAGGCGCGCTTCTGGCGTCTGGGCCCGGCGGCGATGCGGGCGGAGATCGAGGGCTGCCAGCATGCACTGCAGGCCCTGAGCGGGCATCCAGTGCGCTGGTACCGCTCGGTGGTGGGCATGACCAATCCGTTCGTGGCACCGGTGTTGAAGGCGCTGGGCCTGGTGCGCGTGGGCTGGAGTGCCCGGGGCTACGACGGCGTCGGCTGCACGCCGGAGGGCGTGCTGTCGCGGCTGTTGCCTGACCTGCAACCCGGCGCCATCGTGCTGCTGCATGAGGGCGCCGCCCACGGTCACAATCGGGTGATCATCGAACGCGTTCTGCAGGCGCTGGACGAGCGGGGGCTGAAGGCGCGGCTGCCGGTCCTGTAAACCAGGCTTCTGGCCGCTTGGGGCAGCCGGGCGTGGGCTCGCCCCTACAGGAGTGGTCGCGAGGCCATCCACGCATGGCGTGGATCTACCGCAACAGCACAGCCGAGCGTGGGTTCGGCCCTACAACGCGGGGCGTTTGGCCACCAGCAGCCAGCTGTTGAAGGGGGTACGCCCGTGCAGCGGCCGGGGCGCGGTCACCTGCAATCCAGCTTCGGCAAGCGTTGTCTGCAATACCTGCGGATCGGGGTAGTGGCGCGGTCGCGTGCCCATCCAGCCGATCAGCCAGGCCAGCCGGTCCGCCACCCGCGTGGTGCGGTCGCGGCCATCGCCGGTGGCCAGCGGCGTGCGCAGCAGCAGGCGGCCGCCGCGGGCCACCTGTGCGCTGGCCGCGCGCAGCAGTGCCTGCTGTGGGCCCGCGTCCAGGTACTGCAGCACGTCCAGCAGCAGGACGTGCCCGGCCTGCGCCGGCAGCGGCGCCTGCACATCCACGCAATCGAAGCGCACGTCATGCAGGTCGGCGGCAGCACGCTGCGCGCGGGTGATCTTGCCGGCATCCACGTCCACGCCAAGGTAGCGCTGGGTACCGCCGCGCTGGCGCAGTACATGGGCGAACAGGCCCAGCCCGCAGCCCAGGTCCAGCACCGGCTGCCCATCGTCAGGCAGATGCTGCAGCACGCCGTCGTACAGCGGATCGCTGCCGAGCTTGCCACGGGTGTAGTAGTAGTCGCGGCGGCTGCCCCAGGCCTGCGCCGGGCGGAAGGCCTCGGCAATCAAGCGGGCCTGCGGGGCCGTCAGGGGAGTGCAGGGCAGGGGCGGGCCGTTCCGTGGCGTGCCGTCCATCGCCTCAGTCCGTGCCGCCGAGCAGGTGCGCGGCCACCGGAAGGGCGCGTGCGCTCCACAGCGCGTACATCCGCGCCGAAGGGTGCAGGCCATCCTCGGCGATCATCGTCGGGTCTTCGCCCTGTGCGCGGCTGATATCGGTGATGTCGACGAAGGCCACGCCCTGCTGGGTGCTGATCACCTCGGCTGCCGCGTTGAACTCGTCGGTCTCGATCTCGATCGCGGCCAGGTCGCGGCCACTGCCGACACCGAACGGGGTCGCGCCCCAATCGGGGAAGGACAGCACCAGCACGCGGCCGGCATCACCGCCGGCGAAGCCGATCGCCCGCTGCAGCAGGGCCTGGAACTGGCTGCGGTACTCGTCCAGCGGACGCCCGCGGTACTGGTTGTTGACGCCGATCAGCAGGCTGACGAAATCGAACGGGCCCTGCGGTGCAGCCGCGTCGATACCCGCATCGAGCTCGTCGGTCGTCCAGCCGGTGGTCGCAATGGTCTGCGGGTCGGCCAGCGCCACGTCCTGCGCGCGCAGCGCGGCGGCCAGCTGGTGTGGCCAACGGCCTTCGACTGCAACCGCTTCACCGATGGTGTACGAATCGCCCAGCGCCAGGTAGGACAGCGCCACGGCTCAGGCCACCGAGCGGCGAGGCTTCAGCGGCACGACCTTGGTCGCATCCTCGGCGCGGCGCGCCAGCACACGGTCGATGCGGGCGAACACATCGCGCATCACCGAGGCCTCCGGCATCAGGGTCACGCGGAAATGGTGGCGGTACGGCACGTTGAAGCTCGAGCCCGGCACCACCAGCACGCCTTCGTTGTTCATCAGGTCCAGCGCGAAGTTGTGGTCGTCGAAGCCCTTCGCAGCGGCGCCGACCACGGCCGGGAACGCGTACAGCGCGCCGGCCGGCGCGACCAGCGACAGGTGCTCGCTGGCTTCGCAGGCCTCGATCACCGCGCGGCGGGTTTCATACAGGCGGCCGCCTGGCGTGCACAGCTCGGAGATGGTGTCCGGGCCGTTCACCGCAGCTTCGATGGCGTACTGGCCTGGCACGTTGGCGCACAGGCGCAGCGCGCCGAGCAGGTCCAGCGCAGCGCGGAAGTCGCCCAGGCGCGCATTGTCGCCGCTGAGGTGGGCCCAGCCCACGCGCCAGCCGCAGGCGCGGTGCACCTTGCTCAGGCCGCTGAAGGTCAGGCACGGATGGTCGCCGGCCAGCGGCGCGACCGGCTGGAACACCGCGTCGTCGTACAGGATCTGGTCGTAGATCTCGTCGACCAGCAGCAACAGGTTGTGGCGGCGTGCGATCTCGACCACGCGCTCCAGCAGTTCGCGCGGGTAGCTGGCGCCGCTGGGGTTGTTCGGATTGATCAGCACGATGGCGCGGGTGCGCGAGGACACCAGCGTCTCGATCTCGCTCGGGTCCGGCTGGAAGCCGTTCTCCGGTGCGCAGCGGTAGTACACCGGACGGCCATCGTTGAGGATGGTCGAGGCCGACCACAGCGGGTAGTCGGGCGAGGGCACCAGCACTTCATCGCCCGGGTTGAGCAGCGCACGCAGCGACAGGTCGATCAGCTCGCTGACGCCATTGCCGAGGAAGACACGGTCAGGGTGCGCATCGGGCGCGCCACGACGGGCGTAGTAGCTGGCGATGGCTTCGCGCGCCACCGGCAGGCCCTGCTGGTGCGTGTACGGGTCGGTGCGGCCCATGTCGTCAGCGATCGCACGCTGCAGGTGCTCCGGCGCGCGGAAGCCGAAAGCGCCCGGATTGCCGATGTTGAGCTTGATCAGCTTGCGGCCCTGCGCCTCCAGCTCCCGGGCTCGCCGCGCCAGTTCTCCGCGGATTTCGTAGCGCACTTCGGAAAGGCGCTCGCGGATGGCCAGGGGCTTGGGCGAGTTGGTGGACATGGGAGCTGGGCCGTCAAAAGGCATGGGGCTTCCATCCTACCGGAATTGCTGCAATGCATGGCAAGGGCGCCGGGCCCGTCATTGCTGGGCTGGCAGGGCGCCGGCACAGGTAGAATGGCGGCGATGACCCAGACCCCCGATTTCATCGCCCTGCAGACCATTGGCTGGCCCTGGCCGGGCCCGGCGCAGCAGGCCGACTGGCAGGCCGCGATGGCCGCACATCCGCAGGCCCGCCCGGCACGGGTGATCGAACAGCACCGCACCCACTACGTGGTGGCCAATGGCCCGGATGCGTCGATCAAGGCCGAGTCGCTGCCGGAATGGCAGCGCCCGCGCTTCCCCAGCCATGAACGGCCGGCGGTGGGTGACTGGGTGCTGCTCGATGGCATCCGCATCGTCGCCCTGCTGCCGCGTCGTACCGCGATCAAGCGTGGTGCTGCCGGCGAGCATTACCACCAGCAGGTGATCGCGGCCAACATCGATACGGTGTTCATCGTCTGCGGCCTGGATGCCGACTTCAATCCGAGGCGCATCGAACGCTACCTGCTGCTGGTCGGCGGTGGTGGTGCCGAACCGGTGGTGGTGCTGACCAAGGCCGACCAGACCGAGTACAGCGAAGACGCGCTGGCGGTGCTGGAAGAGCTGGAGATGCAGGGTATCGCCCTGCATGCGATCAATGGCCTGGATGCCGACAGCGTGGCGGTGCTGCAACCGTGGCTGGGCCCGGGCCGCACGGTGGTGCTGGTGGGCTCGTCCGGTGCCGGCAAATCCACGCTGACCAACACCCTGCTCGGCGAGCAGCGGATGAAGACCAACGCGGTGCGCGCCAACGATTCACGTGGACGCCACACCACCACGCACCGCGCGCTGATGCCGCTGCCGACCGGCGCCTGCCTGATCGACACCCCCGGCATGCGCGAGCTGAAGCCGACCGGTGAAGAGACGCTGTCCGAAGGCGGCTTCGCCGATATCGAAGCCCTGGCCGCACAGTGCCGTTTCAACGACTGCAAGCACCAGCAGGAACCGGGCTGTGCCGTACGCGCAGCGATCGAAGCAGGTGAGATCGAAGAGAGCCGGCTGCTCAACTACTTCAAGCTGAAGGAAGAAGTGGCCGCCGCCGCCGCCAAGCTGGCGGTCCGCCAGGCCGAGACCGCGCAGGAGCGTGGCGGCAAGAAGGGCAAGGGCCAGCAGTTCCGCCCGGCCGGCAAGCCGCGTAGGCGCTGATCGGTACCGCGGGGGCGGATCCCATTGCACCGCAATGGGCGCTGACCCCTGCAATGAACCCGCCTCTGTCTGCTTCGGGCGGATGCCAACTGCCCGCTCCTGACAGGTGCCAACCCTGGCTGGCACGGGTGTGTCCGAAGCCCGCCGTCGGCGGATGCCAACCAACGTTGGCACCTACCAAAGCAAGGGCAGGGCGCTATAGTCCGCGCATGGAACCGACTGCGACGCTGGACCGTGACGTGGCCCACCATGCAGCGCTCGATGCGCGCCTGGTCGAGGCCGTGGGAGGCATCCGCCTGCTGGGCCTGACCAGTTGGCCGGCAACGGTGCAGGCACCGTTCCTGGACAGCGTGGCACGTGGTCAGCCGGTGCTGCCGAAGGTGGATTACCCACGGCTGGACTTCAGCGAAGAACGTCGCGCGCTGGCCGCGATCGCCGCCGACTGCGACGACAGCCACCCACTGGGCCACTACGTGCGACAGTCGGCGCAGAGCTGGGACCTGGCCGCGCAGCTGCTGGAAGGGCTGGGCACCGCGGCGGTCGATACCTGTTCGGTGCAGCTGTTCGGCGCACCCGAGCAGCCGCTGCCGGGCAATGGCCCGAGCACGCGCGAAGCAGCGCGCCACTTCATCCAGATTGCCGCCGAACTGGACCACGAACTGCTGGCGCCGGAAGAGCAGGTGCCAGTGTCGGCCATCGCCCTGCAGCTGCAGCTGCAGAACGACCTGGATGCCTTCTTCGAATCGCGCATCATCCAGGTACAGCTCGACCCGGAACTGGTGTCCAAAGCAGCTGCCGGCCCGACCCGCATCCGCCTGCGCACCAGTGCGCGCTTCAGTGCCTACGACCGCGCGCAGCTGTTCCACCACGAAGCGCTGGTGCATTCGCTGACCGCATTGAATGGCCGCGAACAGCCGGTGCTGCCGAGCCTGGCATTGTCTTCGCCGCGGGTGACCGCGACACAGGAAGGCCTGGCCACGTTCGCCGAGCAGATCACTGGCAGCATCGACATCGAGCGCCTGAAGCGCATCAGCCTGCGTACCGAAGCGATTGCGATGGCACGCGAAGGCGCCGATTTCATCGAAGTGTTCCGCTATTTCTGCGACGCCGGACAGAACGCGGAGGAGAGCTTCGCCTCGGCACAGCGCGTGTTCCGCGGCGTGCCGCCGAGTGGCGGCCTGGCCTTCACCAAGGACACGGTGTACCTGCGCGGCCTGGTGTCGGTGCACACCTTCTTCCGCCACATGCTGGCCGAGGACCGCCTGCAGGTCTGTCGCTGGTTGTTCGCCGGCAAGATGAGCCTGACCGATGCGATCGCGTTCGCGCCGTTGTTCGAGGCGGGGGTGCTGAAGCCTCCGCGCTGGCTGCCGCACTGGGTGAGCCGGGCGAATGGCCTGGCCGGGATGCTGGCGTTCTCGCTGTTTGCCAACCGGATACGGATGGACCAGCTGGCGCCGGAATGAAATGCGTTGGCGGGATGATGCGCTGGCGGCTCGATTGATGTCGCTGGGCGGCGGTGGGGCACCCTGGCCAGGACACGCCGTAAACCCATCCATGGGGGCTCGATCGGCGCATCCATGCGCCTCACGGTCCTGGCCAGGGTGCCCCACCGCCGCCAGACAGTTTCCCGCGCGGGCGGCAGCACATCACCGCGCCGAAGGGATTGCGCTTGAAAAGCAAAGAGCCGGGCAATGCCCGGCTCTTTGCTTTTTGCTCTTCTTTGCCTTCCGCACCGTGGCGCGGGAAACCGTCGAGCAGGGTCGGATGGGCCGGCGCAGGACCGTTGGCGCCATGGATGGCGCCATCGAGCCCCCATGGATGGGTTTACGGCGTGTCCTGCGCCGGCCCATCCGGCCCTGCCCCGCGACGATAATCAAGACGCCGCGGGGCAACGCTTTCGACTTAGAACTCCGCCGCCACCGTCATGAACAACTGCCGCGGTGCGCTCGCATGGATCGCATAACGCGTGCCCTTCGGATCAGTCGGTGCGAACGAACTCAGCTGGCCGGCATAGCGCTTGTTGGTCAGGTTGGTCGCATTCAACGACACCCGCACGTTGCGCAGGCCCAGGCCGGGGCCGAAGTCGTAGCCCGCACCGGCGTCGAAGGTGGTCACGCCCGGCACCGACTGGTCGTTGGTGTAGGTGTAGTAGCGCTTGCCGGTGTACTTGGCACGCAGGCTGGCGAAGAAGCCATCGCGGTTCCAGCTGATCTCACTGGAGGCCATGCGCTGCGGCGTATCCACCGTGATCTTGCCGGCCACCGGAACGATGGCGCCGCCAGAGGTGTAGTCATCCTCGTAGGTGGTCTTGTTCCAGGACAGCGCGTTGTACCACTGCAGGCCGTCGATCGGCTTGAGGATGAAGGTCAGTTCCGCGCCGTAGCTCTTCACCGAACCGACGTTGATGAAGCGCGTCACGCACTCCGGACGCGTGCCGACTTCGATGCTCGAGCACGGGTTCAGCGACAGCAGGCGGTTGTCGAACTTCACGTTGTAACCCGCGATCGATGCCTGGTACTTCTCGCCGAAGGTACGGAAGCCGGCTTCCAGGCTCTTGGACTTCTCCGGCTCCAGGCCGGCGCTGGCCGCGAACGATTCCGGCGACACCTGCAGCGGGCCGCCGCTGCCACCGCCGACGAAGGCGGCGATGTTCTCGGCGTAGGAGGCGAACAGCTCGTTGTTGGCGTTGAGCTTGAAGCCCAGGCCCACCTGCGGCAGCACCGACTCCTTAGCGGTCAGCGTGCCCGAGGCGATGCTGGTTTCCACGCCCGGCTGGGCGTTGGCACGCATGCGGGTGTTCGGGCTCTTGATGCCCACGTCCACGGTCAGGCGCTGGTCCAGGAAGCGCATGCGGTCCTGCACGTAGAACTGGCGCGTGCGGATGTCGAAGTCCTGGTTGAACAGCAGGCGGTCCGGGTTCTTCAGGTACAGGTCGTCCAGGAACGGGCCACTGATGTAGTAGAAGTTGCGCGAGACGTTGTGGTCGTTCTGCTCGTACCACAGGCCGGCTTCCAGTTCGTGGATGCCCACCGTCCACGACAATGCGGCGGTCAGGCCATCGCGGTTGATCGTGTAGTTGGTGCTGCGGATCGAGATCGGCAGCATCCTGTCGGTGCCCGGGTAGGATGGCTGGCCCGGTGCCCACCAGTGGCCCTGACCACGGTTGTCGTGGTGATAGGCCAGCAGCTTCAGGCGGCCCTGCTCGCCCAGGCGAAGGTCGGCATCGACCGAATAGAGATTGTCGTCGCGCAATGCGCGGCTCTGGTAGTAGGCATCGTCGATGCTGTTGACGCCGCCGCTGAACTTGCAGCGCGCCTTGTTGTAGGTGCCCGGCGCGCAGTACGCAGCGGCCACGGCGCGATCCCAGTCCGGCGCGTAGATGTTCCAATCCCAGCCCAGGCCACGCGCCAGCATGTCCTTGGACAGGTAGGCGTAGTTGGCCTGGCTGGCGCGCGAGGTGGCCACGAACGCCCCGAAACGGTGGTCGCCGACATTCCACACTGCCTTGGCGTTGAACTGGCGGGTGGTCTGGTTCTGGTAGGGCGCGGCCCACATGTCCTGGTCCTGGTGCACGCCGGACACATAGGCCGAGAAGCCGTTGATGTCACCGGTATCCACGCGCAGGTAGCCACGGCGCTGGCTGTTGTCGCCGACGGTGACGCTGGCGCGGCCACCGAATTCGGTGGACGGGTCCATCGAGAAGTACTGGATGGTGCCGCCCAGGTTGCTGGTCGAGGCCACGCCCAGCGAACCGATGCCCTGCGACAGCTCGGCACCGGCCAGGTTCTCGGCGATGATCGCGCGGGCGATGCTCAGGCCGTTGTAGTTGCCGTAGCTGTTGTCGCCCAGCGGGATACCGTCCAGCGTGTAGCCGAGGCGGCTCTTGTCGAAGCCACGCAGGCTGATGGTCTGCGATTCCTCGTTGGCACCGAAGGCGTCGTTGGACTGCACCGACACGCCCGGCAGGCGGTCGAGGATCTTCTGGCCGCTGGTGCCCGGCGGCAGCACCTGCTTGTCGACGGTGGTGATGCGCTGCACCTGGCGGGTCTCGCCCTGGCCGATCACGGAGACGGTATCCAGCGTCTGCGCGCTCAGCGCGGCATCGGTGCTGGCGCCGGTATCGGCGGCGGTGGCGGCATGGGCGCTGGTGGCGGCGGAGAGCGCGATCGCCACGGCGATCGTCAGGTGTCGGGTCTGCATGGTGGTCCGTTGCATTGGGGGTGGTCACCGGCACGCGTGCGCGGTGCATGGCCACTATGCGAACGGAACATGAAACCTTCTTTACGGAAAACCAACGAACGGTGCAGGGCAGTGGTGCGTGTCCTGCAACATGTTCGTCATGGTGGTAGGCCGGTGGGAATCAGAAGCGCTCCCCAGGCCAGCTCAATTTGAGCTGGTCCATGCAGTCGCGGTCATGTTCGGAGAATGAGAACCCGATCTGGATGCCGTTCACTACTGTGCCGAACACCGTCGACTCGTCCAGGCTATGCCCTGACGGCACGGAAAGGACATTGAAGTCGGGGTAGCGACGACCCATCTGCTTTCGCGAGATGCAGGCGCCGCTCAGCCGCAGCGTAATGCCTTTGATGATTCGCCCGGACGCGTCGGTGTAGATCTGGCCAGAGGGCCCCTTGATCCTCCCAGCGACCACGAATGGCGCCAGATCGATGGTGGCGCTGTCGCCCCGGCCCATTCTTGCTTCCGAACGCGAGCCGGCCGGAGCCAGGGGTGATAGCTGCGCGACAAGGTCAGAGCGTGACAGCTGCAAGGACCAGCGCTCCACGAGCCGCCAGGTTGCACCCGCCTCTTCCGCAGTGGCAGCGGGTGGCGTGGCCGCCAGTGGTGAGCTGGCGACCACAAGAAGCGCAATCAGCAATGCACGCATGCCTACCTCCTTGATCCGCGATTCCGGCCGTTCGTCCATCGGGCTCAGCGAGCGTTGGCAGGTATAGCACCGGTTCTGCCGATGTATCGGGCAATGCGTCCCGAATATGCAGAAGCAAAAAAAGGGGCCGCATCCCCCTCGCAAGCGAAGGTTCACCGGCCCCGCGCACTCCGTGGGGGAGGAGGTCCACGCCTTGCGTGGAGACGGGCTCAACCCATGTACAGACCACCGTTGACCGCGTAGTCGGCACCGGTCACATACGAGGCTTCATCCGACGCCAGCCACGCGCACAGGCCGGCCACTTCCTCGGGGCGGCCCAGGCGGCGCACTGGTACCGAGGCGGCCAGCCGGTCCAGCACATCCGGCGGGAAGCTGCTGATCGCCTGGCTGGCGATGTAGCCCGGCGACAGCGTGTTGACGGTGACCCCGCGCGACGCAACTTCGGCAGCCAGCGCACGGCTGAAGCCATGCATCGCGGCCTTGGCGGTGGCGTAGTTCACCTGGCCGATCTGTCCCTTGTGGGCACTGACCGAACCGATGTTGATGATGCGGCCCCAGCCCCGCGTGGCCATGCCGTCCACCACCTGCTTGGTCAGGTTGAACAGCGCGTTGAGGTTGGACGCGATCACCGCGTTCCAGTCCTCCACCGTCATCTGCCGGAACAGCAGGTCGCGGCTGCCGCCGGAATTGTTGACCAGTACATCCACCTCGCCGACTTCGGCGCGGACCTTGGCGAACGCCGCGCTGGTCGAGGCCCAGTCCGTCGCGTTGCCTTCGGAGGCGATGAAGTCGAATCCCTGTTCGCGCTGCTCGCGCAGCCAGTTGGCCTTGCGCGGCGAGTTCGGCGCGCAGCCGGCAACCACGGTGTGGCCGCTGCGGGCCAGGCTCTGGCAGATGGCAGTGCCGACACTGCCCATTCCACTGGTGACGTAAGCGATTCGAAGCGTCATTGCAGAAGGCTCCTTGGCAAAGGGTCAGGCGGCGAGGGGATACAGGCCGAACAGCAGGCTGCCGACCATCAGCAGCATCGAGATGGCGATGGCCCACTTCAGGGTGAACTTCTGGTGGTCGGCGAATTCGACCTTGGCCAGGCCCACCAGCAGGTAGGTGGACGGCACCAGCGGGCTGAGCAGGTGCACCGGCTGGCCGGCCAGCGAGGCGCGCGCCATTTCCACCGGGGTGATGCCGTAGTTGCCAGCGGCCTCGGACAGGATCGGCAGCACGCCGAAGTAGAACGCGTCGTTGGACATGAAGAAGGTGAACGGCATCGACGCCACCGCCGTGATCACCGCCAGGTACGGGCCCCACGATTCCGGAATCACCGCCAGGAAGCTGTGCGACATCGCTTCGACCATGCCGGTGTTGTTGAGGATGCCGGTGAAGATGCCTGCGGCGAAGATCAGCGACACCACCGACAGCACGTTGCCGGCATGGTTGACCACGCGGCGGCGCTGCTCGGCCAGGTTCGGATAGTTGATCACCAGGGCGATGGCGAAGCCGACCATGAACAGCACTGGCATCGGCAGCACGCCGATGATCAGCGCGGTCATCAGTGCCACGGTCAGCGCCAGGTTCACCCACAGCAGCTTCGGGCGCTTGATGTCTTCGGCGTCTTCCACGGTCGGCAGCGGGTTGCTGTCATCGGACACGCTGTTGTCCATCCAGCTGCCGCCCTTGGGCAGGGTCACCACGCCGAGGCGACGGCGTTCCTTCAGGCCCAGGTACCAGGCCAGCAGCAGCACGCCGGCACAGGCGATCACCATCGACGGGATCAGCGGCACGAACACGTCGGCCGGGTCCACGTGCAGCGCGGTGGCCGCGCGTGCGGTCGGGCCGCCCCACGGGGTCAGGTTCATCACGCCGCCGGCGAGGATGGTCACGCACGTCATGTTCAGCGCGTTCATGCCCAACCGCTGGTACAGCGGCAGCATCGCCGAGACGGTGATCATGTAGGTGGTCGAGCCATCGCCATCGAGCGAGATCAGCATCGCCAGCACCGCGGTGCCAAGCACGATCTTCATCGGGTCGCCCTTGACGAAGCGCAGGATCACCCGCACCAGCGGATCGAACAGGCCCGCGTCGATCATCACCCCGAAGTAGAGGATGGCGAACATCAGCATCACGCCGGTCGGCGCGATCTTCTTGATGCCCTCCAGCATCATCTCGTCGATGCCGGCACCGAAGCCACCGATCAGCGCGAACAGGATGGGAATGGTGATCAGGGCGACGAGCGGCGACAGGCGTTTGCTCATGATCAAGTACATGAACGTAATGACCATGCCAAAGCCGAGGATGCTCAGCATCATCTGCGGACTCCTTGCGAAAACAGGACGTGGGGAGTGGAAGGGGCCCGGGCGGAATGCCCGGAATGTCGGGCCTAGAAGTCGTACTGCAGGCGGCCGGTGACCGCGCGCGTGCGGTCCACCGTCACCCCGGCCAGGCGATCACGGTTGCGGCTTTCGATCACGTTGAGCATGAAGCGCAGGTTGTCGCGCAGGTACCAGTTGCCACCCAGCGTCCAGGCTTCGGTACTACCGCGACGCAGGTCCGGCGCACCGTCGAGATGCTGCGCGCCCCACATCTGGTCGTAGCGCAGCGCCACTTCGAAGGCACCGGCCTTGTGCCGGATGTCCTTCACCCGCGCGAATCGACCGGTCTTGCGGTCGTAGGCACGACTTTCGCCGGTGACGAACCAGCTGAGCATGCCGTAGGCCGCCATTACATCGCCGCGCTGCGCGCCGTCGTCGAAGGTGGCGCCACTGAACTCGCCCTGCCACGACAGCGGGCCGCGCACCTGCGCGTATTCCAGCGACCACTTGTTGACGTCGGTATCGCGGCCGGCGGAGAAGTCGACCAGGGTCAGGCGACTGTTGTCGGACAGATGGCCGGCCGGGCGCGGGCGGATGCGCAGGCCGGGCACGCCGTTGGCGCCGGGGTTGTCGTAGGCCTCGCGGGCCAGCGACAGGCCCAGGTGCAGCACGTCGCCATCGCTGGGCGAGGGTGCCCAGGTGACGCGGCCACCGGCGGCGCGACCCTTCACCTGCCAGGCGTCGATGCTCTCCAGGCTGTAGAGGCTGGCCGCCCAGGTGAAGTCACCGGGGTTGGCCTGCCAGGACGCACCCAGGCGGTACAGCGGCGCCAACGTGGTGCCGGCGTTGCCACGTTCCAGGAAGCTGCCGTAGTTGGAGCTGGTGCGGTCATCCAGCGAGAAGTACTGCTTGAACTGGCCCACGGTCAGCTTGCCGGCCTTGCCGAAGCTGCGCGCCAGGTACACGTCCTTGGCCTCGACGCGGTCGCCGGAGAAATCGGCCTCCAGCTTGTAGTCGACCACGAAGAACTTGCCGGATACGTCAACCCACGCGCGGCGGATTTCGGTGTCGTCCTTGTTCGGGGTGCCGCGGTTGTCGTTGTCGAAGGTGGCGAAGTCCAGATGCAGGCGGCCCCCCAGGGTGGCGGTGACCGGACGGTCGTCTTCGGCAGCGAAGCCCGGCGCCGACAGGACAGCCAGCGCCATCATGGCGGCAGGACGCCGCCAGGCAAACGTGAATTCCACAAACCCTCCCAGGTGCGCGCCAGGCGCGCGGCAATCGTGGGCACCGGACGGTGCGCGGCCGCAGTCTGGGTCGGGCAAGCTGTCATCGTCCTGTCAACGGATTGTGCGGTGCAGCGTAAAGCGGCTCGCTGCTGCTTCCTGGCAGGGCCCGGCGAGCGCGGCAGCGGCATGCGGTAGCATTCGTTTCCCCTCCCACCCTCGTGCCCATGCGCCTGCTGCTGGTCGAAGACAACCCGGATCTGGCCGATGCGATCATCCGCCGCATGCGCCGCAGTGGGCACGCCGTGGACTGGCAGGCCGATGGCCTGGCCGCCGCCAGCGTGCTGCGCTACCAGAGCTTCGACCTGGTGGTGCTGGACATCGGCCTGCCCAAGCTCGATGGCCTGCGCGTGCTGGCCGGCATGCGCGAGCGTGGCGACAGCACGCCGGTGCTGATGCTGACCGCACGCGATGGCATCGAAGACCGCGTGCAGGCGCTGGATGTCGGCGCCGACGACTACCTGGGCAAGCCGTTCGATTTCCGCGAATTCGAAGCGCGCTGCCGCGTGCTGCTGCGTCGTGCACGAGGCCAGGCCAGCGAAGTGGTGCAGATCGGCGGCTTCCAGTTCGACAACGCGGCGCACCGGGTCAGTCTCGACGGTGAACCGATCGAACTGCCCAACCGCGAGTACCGGCTGCTGGAGATCCTGGTCGGCCGCCTCGGCCAGGTAGTCGGCAAGGACGAAATCGGCAACGGCCTGTTCGGCTTCGACGACGAAGCCGGCCCGAATGCCATCGA
Source organism: Stenotrophomonas sp. YJH_SMC_64 (assembly GCF_059371375.1). Taxonomy (NCBI): domain Bacteria; kingdom Pseudomonadati; phylum Pseudomonadota; class Gammaproteobacteria; order Lysobacterales; family Lysobacteraceae; genus Stenotrophomonas; species Stenotrophomonas sp. YJH_SMC_64. The sequence continues at coordinate 86,477 of NZ_JCAFUN010000006.1, forward strand.
GCTGTATGTCGGTCGCCTGAGAAAGAAGCTGGCAGGCGCACCGCTGCGCATCACCACGGTGCGCGGCGTTGGCTACCTGCTGGAAGCCAGTGACGGCAGCGCCGACGCCGATGGCTGACGCGCGTACCGCGAATGCCGCACCGGGCTCGCTGCGGCGCACGCTGCTGGTCTACCTCGGCGCGTTGCTGGCGGTGTTCGCGGTGGCCCTGCTGTTTGCCGCGCGCGGCTATGGCCAGCGCGCCGCCAACCGTTCCTACGACCATCTGCTGGTGTCCTCGGCACTGTCCATCGCCGATTCGGTGGCCCTGGTCGATGGCCAGTGGCAGGTCGATCTGCCCTATGCCGCGCTGGACCTGCTGGCGATGGCCCCGGAAGACCGCGTGTTCTATCGGGTCGCCGACAGCCGCGGCAACCTGATCACCGGCTACGGCGACCTGCCGGCGCCGCCGCGACGGCCCGGCACGCAACCGCAGCTGTTTGATGCGGCGTACAGCGGCGAGACCGTGCGCTTCGTGGTGGTCGGCCGCAGTTTCGCCGCCGCCTCGGCGCAGGGGGAAGTACAGGTGCAGGTCGGCCAGACCCGGCGTGCGCGCGAAGCGGTCGCGCAGGACATGGTCAACCGTGCATTGCTGGCGATCGGTGTGCTGTCCGGGCTGCTGCTGGCGCTGGTGGCCTTTGGCGTGCATCGCGCGTTCCGGCCATTGGTGCGGGTGGAACGCGAGCTGTCGCGCCGCGAGCCGTCCGATCTGAAGCCGCTGGATGCGCGCGTGCCGCGCGAGATGGACCAGATGGTGGCGGCGTTGAACCGCTTCATGGAACGACTATCCAGCAGCAACGAGACCTTGCGCGCGTTCATGGCCGAGGCCGCGCACCAGATGCGTACGCCGTTGGCTGCCCTGCGCGCGCAGGCACAGCTGGCGCTGGATGACGACGACCCCGAGGACATGCGGCGCAGCCTGCAGGCGATCGAACGCAATGCCACCCACATGAGCCGGTTGCTGAACCAGCTGCTCAGCGATGCCAGTGTGATCCATCGCTCGCATCTGCAGCGCTTTGCGGCGGTGGACCTGGCCGAGACCGTGCACCAGGCCCTGCATGAGGCGCTGCCGCAGGCCGGACCGGCACCGCGCGTGCAGCTGGCGATGACTGCCGAGCCGGTGCAGGTGCATGGTGATGCACTGCTGCTGCGCGAGGCGATCAAGAACCTGGTCGACAACGCCCTCAAGTACGGCGGTGACGGCCCGTTGCAGATCGCGTTGACCGTGGAAGGCGGGCAGGCCGTGCTGACCATCGCCGACCACGGTGCCGGCATTGCCGCCGCCGATGCCGAACGCGTGTTCGAGCGCTTCGCCCGTGGCGAAGGCGCGCCGTCCGGCGGCGCCGGGCTGGGCCTGGCCATCGTCAAGCGCGTGGTCGACAGCCATGGCGGTCGCATCGACCTCAGCAATCGCCCACAGGGTGGGCTGGTCGCCACCATCCGCCTGCCCCGGAGCAGTCCATGATCCGCCTGTTTGCTGCTGCTGTTGCCTTGCTGCTGGCCCTGCCGGTGCTTGCAGCACCGGGCGACGTGCGCCGCTTCCCGGCCCAGGCAAAGGCCACTGCGCAGCTGCGCATCCACGGCACCACCGACATCGAAGTGTTCGCGGTAGTGATTGCCGACTACCAGCGGCTGCACCCCGGCACTGAGGTGGTGTACGAGGACATCATCACCCAGGACCTGTACGCGCGGTACCTGCACGACCGCGGCGGACCGGCATCGCCGGACCTGCTGATCTCCAGCGGCATGGACCTGCAGACCAAGCTGGTCAACGACGGCCACGCGCTGCCACACCGTTCGGCGCAGACCGCCGCGCTGCCTGCCTGGGCGCAGTGGCGCAACGAGGCGTTCGGCATCAGCTACGAGCCGGTGGTGATGGTCTACAACACCCGCGCACTGCCGGCTGCGAAGGTGCCGCACACGCGTCGGCAACTGCTGGACCGGTTGCGCGCGGAGGGAGCACCGCTGCGCGGCAGGGTTGGTACCTATGACATCGAGCGCAGCAGTGTCGGCTACCTGTTGTCTACGCAGGATGCGCAGCGTGGCAGCATCGCCGGCGCGTTGCTGGGCGCGCTGGGCGACAACGACGTGGTGCGCGAGGAGCGCACCGGCGTGCTGCTGGACAAGGTCGCCAGCGGACAGCTGTCGCTGGTCTACAACGTGCTCGGCTCCTACGCGCAGGCGCGCATCGACGCGGGTGCGCCGCTGGCGATCGTGGAGCCCGAGGACTACACGCTGGTGGTGCTGCGTACCGCGGTGATTCCACGTACCGGCCCACACTCGGAAGAAGCCCGGCGCTTCCTCGACTACCTGTTGTCACCGCGTGGCCAGCAGGTGCTGTCGCGCGAGGCACGCCTGATGCCGATCGTGACCGGCAACGCACGTGGCGACGATGCGCCCGGCCGCAGCCGCCGCCCGATCCAGCTCGGCCCAGGCCTGCTGGTGTACCTGGACGCGCTCAAGCGCCGCCAGTTCCTGGATGCCTGGCGCAGCAGCGTGGAGCCGGCGGGGCGCTGAGGCTCCGGCCTGCCCGTACAATGGCGGCATGAGCGAATACACCATCCTGATCGCCGATGACCACCCGCTGCTGCGTTCGGCGGTGGTGCAGTCGTTGCGGCAGAGCCTGCCGCTGGCGCAGGTGCGCGAGGTCGCCAGCGCCGAGGCATTGGCCGAAGCGCTGGATGCCCACCCGGATGTGGACCTGGTGCTGCTGGACCTGACCATGCCCGGCGCGCACGGTTTTTCCGCGCTGCTGCACGTGCGCGGCTCGCATCCGGACATTCCGGTGGTGATCCTCTCGTCCAACGACCACCCGCGGGTGATCCGTCGTGCTCAGCAGTTTGGCGCCGCTGGCTTCATCCCGAAGTCCGCCCCGGCCGAGACCATCGGCGAGGCGGTGCAGGCGGTGCTCGATGGTGGCCTGTGGTTCCCGGCGATGGCCGCCGAGCGTTCGGAGGCCGATGCACTGCTGGCCAGCCGCCTGGCCCAGCTGACCCCGCAGCAGTTCCGCGTGCTGCTGTGCCTGGCCGATGGCCTGCTCAACAAGCAGATCGCCTATACGCTGGGGTTGGCCGAGAACACGGTGAAGGTACATGTCACTGCGATCCTGAAGAAGCTCGAATGCCACAGCCGCACACAGGCAGCGGTGCTGGTGAAGGCGCTGGAGCCCGAGGGCGACGCCGGCATCGGGTTGTAGTTTCCAGCCAACGGCGCAGCCCCTCGTGGGTGGGTTTGGGTTGGTCGCTGAAAGCAGAAGCTGCGAGCGGGCCGGTCGAGTTGGGTGCGCGGGGGACGCCGTGAATCCGTCCCTGGAGGCTTGGCAGCCGCATCCATGCGGCTGACACCCCCGCGCACCCAACCCGACCGGCCTCTGACAGATTTCGGTGGCCTGTCACCCACGGAAGAGAAAAGAAGATCAAAAGCAAAGGCAGCCTGGCAGGCCATTTTTCGTAGAGCCGAGCCCACGCTCGGCTGCTTTCCGGCCCGTCCGTGAGGCCGAGCATGGGCTCGGCTCTACACGAGCAAGCGCAGCGCGCGACCCGCTTTTGATCTTTTTTCTTCTCCGAGGGTGGACGCGCACGGAACGTGTCCGTGGCCGGGCAGATGGGCTGCACAGGGGCGTGAGCCGCATGGATGCGGCGACCGAGCTTACAGGGACGTACTTGCAGCGGCCCCTGTGCAGCCCATCTGCCCGGTCCCACCGATGAACTGCTTTGTGCGACCACCCACGAGGGGCTGCGCCATTGGCTGGAAACTACCCGCGATGCCGGATCAACAACTGGCTCATCAACGCCCGCAGCGCCGGCGGCTTCACCGGCTTGGCCATCATTCCCCAACCGCGCTCGCCGGCCATCTCACGCAATCCCGCATCGCGCTCGGCGGTGACCAGCACCACCGGCGGACGGGCCTGCCACAACTCGGCCAGCGTCTCGTACAGCACCGGCCCGTGGTGATCGCCCATGCGCACATCCAGCAGCACCAGCTCCGGCACCGCGCCTGTTGCCGCCAGCTGCAGCGCCGCCTGCGGGCCGTCGGCCAGCGCCACCTCGCAGCCCCAGCGCTCCAGCAGCGCGCGGCTGGCGGCGCAGACGTGCGGATCGTCGTCGATCACCCACACCCGGCGACCGCGCAGCGGATTGTCCGCGGCCGGTTCCTGCACCAGCACCGGCACAGGAGCAGTAGCGGGAATCGCGCTGGCTTCGCCGAACGGCACGCCCACCGCGAACACGCTGCCCTGGCCCAGCTGCGAGCGCAGGCGGATCGGGTGGCCGAGCAGCCGACCGATGCGGTCGACGATCGCCAGGCCAAGGCCGGCGCCGCGCTGCTGGCCGTCGTGCAGGCGGCGGAACTCCTCGAAGATCTCGCCCTGCAGCGCATCGGGAATGCCGGGGCCCTGGTCGTGAACTTCGATCCACAGCAGGCCTTCGCGGCGACGGCAGCCGAGCAGCACGCGGCCACGTTCGCTGTAGCGCAGTGCGTTGGACAGGAAGTTCTGCAGGATGCGGCGCAGCAGCGCTTCATCGCTGACCACCACCGCAGCGGTATCGACCCAGTCGACCACCAGCCCACGCGACTGCGCGGCGATGCCGAACTCGCGTGCCAGCGTCTGCAGCAAAGGCCCGAGCCGGAACGCCTGTACGCGCGTGGGCAGGCTGCCCGATTCCAGGCGCGCGATATCCAGCAGGCTGTTGAGGATCGCATCCTGCGCGGCCAATGCAGCATCGATGTGGTCGCTGGTCTGTTGCTGCGCCGGGTCACTCAGCTTGCCGCGCAGCACCGAGACGAACATGCGCGCCGCGTTGAGGGGCTGCAGCAGGTCGTGCACGGCCGAGGCAACGAAACGGGTCTTGTAGCGGTTGGCCTGCTCGGCTTCGCGGCGGGCTTCTTCCAGATCATGGGTGCGCTCGGCGATGCGGTGTTCCAGCGCATCGGCCAGCGAGCGCAGTTCGCGCGCGGCGTTCTTGTAGCTGGTGATGTCGGCATAGCTGGTGACGAAGCCGCCGTCAGGCAGCGGATTGCCACGGATCTCCAGCACCGTGCCGTCGTCCTTCTCGCTCTCGCGCATGTGCGGGCGGCCGCTGCGCAGGTGGTTCAGGCGACGCTCGATTGCTTCATCGACCGGGCCCGGACCGAGCAGGCCACGGCGTGCGTTGAAGCGGAACAGTTCCTCGATCGGCCGGCCGACGCGAACCAGGTCCTGTGGGAAACGGAACAGTTCCAGGTAGCGCGAGTTCCACGCGACCAGGCGCAGTTCGCGGTCGATCACCACCACGCCCTGCGGCAGGTGTTCGAGGCTGCGGCTGAGTCCGCTGTCGGCGTCGGTGGCCGCCTGCAGCAGGCCATCCTGTGCGGTGCGCAGTTCCTGTGCGTGCTGCTTGAGCAGGGTTTCCAGTTCGCGGCGGCTGCGCAGGCGATGCTTGGCCAGGCGTCGGCGCTGCTGCACGAACAGCACCAGGAAGCCCAGCGCCAGCCACGCGGCACCTCCGGTGAGGGCGGCTGCGCGACCGGCGGCGGTGGCGGCGCTGGCGTCGTGCAGCAGATGCAGGTTCCAGCCTTCGGCGGGCAGCGGCAGGCTTTGCCACAGCATCAGCTGCGGCAGTGCGGGATCGAGCAGGCGCACCATGCGGCCACCATCGGCAAGCACGTCTTCAGTACGCGCGCGCAATGGCTGCAACGCGCGGTCGGCGTATTGGCGGGCGTCCAGCATTTCGCGGCGCTCATCGGCGCCCAGCGGGCGCAGCAGGCGGTAGCGCCAGCTGTCACGGTTGGCCAGGAACACCACGTCATGGTCGTCGCTGGCCAGCACCACGTCCGGGCTGCTCAACCATTCCTGTTCCAGCGCCGACAGCTCGACCTTGATCACCACCACGCCGAGCCGCTTGCCGTCTTCCTCGATGGCCTGCGACAGGTAGTAGCCGGGTACGCCGGTGGTCATGCCGATGCCGTAGAAGCGGCCGCGGCCCTGCGCCAGTGCCTGCCGGTAGTAGGGGCGGTAGCTGTAGTTCTCGCCGACGTTGCTGGTCGGCTGGTCCCAGTTGCTGGCCGCCACTGCCACCCCGTCGTGGCCGACCAGGGTCAGGGTCGAGGCACGGGTGACTTCATTGGCGCGTTGCAGCTTGAGGTTCAGCCGCTGCTGTTCGGTGGGCGAGGGCGGCACACGCAGGGCGTGCAGCAGATCCGGATCCAGCGCCAGTACCTGCGGCAACGTGCCGAAGCGGTCGATGCGCTGCTGCAGGCCCTGGCCGTACAGCTGCAGCTGGCGTTGCACCTGGCTGCTTTCCTCGCCGAGGGCGCGCCGCCAGGCGTAGTGGCCGGCGGCGACCGCACAAAGCACGGTGCCTCCGACCATCACCAGGATGGTCAGCAACAGCATCCGGTGGCGGCTGAGCCAGTACATGGCGGCAGTCTACGCAGGGCCGGCGGGCGTGACGTGCACGCCCGCCGGGATCTGACGTGGAAGGGGTCAGAAGTGCATCTGCGCGCGCAGCTCGAAGATCTCCGGCGTGCTGTGCACACCACGACGGCTGGCGTCGACCTTCACGTAGTTGGCCTGGAACTTGAAGTGGCTGGTCAGGTACCAGTTCGCGCCCAGGGTCAGGTCGTGCTGGCGGCCACCAAGGATGCTGCCATCGTCCAGGTCCATGCGGCTGTAACGGGCCACCAGTTCCACCGCGCCGTAGTCGTGCGCCGGCTTGATGTTGGCCACGGCACCTGCGTTGTACGGGCGCGACTCGCCGGTCAGCACCCAGCTGGCCATCGCGTACTGGCCGCTGCCGGTGTAGTCGGGCTTGCCGTCATGGCGGGTGACCGTAGCGCGCAGGGCTTCGGCCTGCAGCGAGAACGGGCCGCGGATCCAGATGCCTTCCAGGCCGGTGCGGCGGATCTGGTCGGCGGTGACCAGGGCGCCGGAATCGACGTAGCGGATGTCGGTCAGGCCGGCTTCCGGGCGTGCGCGAAGGCGCGCGCTGGCCTCGTGGTGCACGTCACGGCCATCGCTGTAACCGCGCGGATTTTCCTGCGAGTAGGCCAGGCCCAGGTGGATCACGTCACCCGGCGCCTTCACCGGGGTCCACACCGCACGTACTGCCTGGGTGGTGCCGGGGTTGTCACCCTGCAGGTCCTTGCCGCCATAGGCGCCGGCCTGCAGCAGGTACTGCGGACGCTCCAGCACCCATTCCACGCCGGTGCGGCGGCCTTCGTAGAAGGCCTGCACGGGCAGCGCGGTTTCCAGGAAGCTGCCGGCGCGCGAAGAGGTGTTCGCATCCAGGCCGACCGGGGTCTTCATATAGCCGAAGCGGAAGCGACCGATGTCGCGACCGAAGAAGGCCTTGCTCTCGAAGCGCACGAACACGTCCAGCCAGGTATCGGACTGGAAGTCGTAGTAGACCATCGCGTCGTAGACGCCCTTCTTCTTCAGCGTCGCACCGAACTCCTTGCGGCGCACGGCGTCGTCGTCCTCCAGGCCGCTGCCCGAGGAGAAATCGTTGTAGTCGTAGGCGATGTTGGCGGTAGCGGCCAACTCGGTGCCGTCGCCGAAGGCGTACTTGGTCGGCCAGTTGTCGAAATCGGCAGCCGAAGCGAAGGCGGGAAGCGCGGCCAGCGACAGGGCCAGCAAGGTGGGAATCGGGCGCATGTTGGGTGCGGCTCTCTCAGATTGCGTGTGGACAGGACAACAACGGCCGCAGGGGCCGAAACTTTCGCAATGACGCGCCCGGCCGTTCAGCACGGGCCACCGGCCTCCCCAGGATCGGGCGGTGCGGCGCCAGTGTAGGCATCGCCGCCACCTGAACCGGGGGGCTAGTACCAATAGGTTATCTGCGCCGGCGTGCCCGGCGCGTACAAAGGCGTCCATTGGTCGCACCTCCTGCGCATGCAGCACAGGGCCTGCGATCAGTTTCCACGGTAACGGTTCCCGTGCTGTCCCGGGGCCGTACGTGCCTGAAAACGCCCCTTCCGGAGTCCGCCATGCACATCCCGACCGCAGCCCCGGCGCCTGCAAAGCCGTTGCCGATCTATCGCCAGCTGTATTTCCAGGTGATCGTGGCGATCGTCCTGGGCGCCATCCTCGGCCACTACGAACCGCTGATCGGCGAGAAGATGAAGCCGCTCGGCGATGCCTTCATCAACCTGGTGAAGATGATCATCGCGCCGGTGATCTTCCTCACCATCGTCACCGGCATCGCCAGCATGACCCACCTGCGCACGGTGGGCCGGGTGTTCGCCAAGGCGATGGCGTACTTCCTGTTCTTCTCCACGCTGGCACTGATCGTGGGCATGATCGTGGCGCACGTGGTGCAGCCCGGCGCCGGCATGAACATCAACCCGGCCGAGCTGGACCAGACCGCGGTGCACAGCTACGTCGAGAAGTCGCACGACCTGACCCTGGTCGGTTTCCTGATGGACATCATTCCGAAGACGCTGGTGAGCGCCTTCGTCGACGGCAACATCCTGCAGGTGCTGTTCATCGCGGTGCTGTTCGGCATCGCGCTGGCCTCGGTGGGCGAGAAGGGCAAGCCGATCCTGAACTTCCTGGAGGCGCTGGTCGCCCCTGTGTTCAAGCTGGTGCACATCCTGATGAAGGCCGCCCCGATCGGTGCCTTCGGCGCGATCGCCTTCACCATCGGCAAATACGGCGTCGGTTCGCTGGTCAACCTGGCGTGGCTGGTGGGCTCGTTCTACCTCACCGCGTTCCTGTTCGTGGCGGTGATCCTCGGTGTGGTCTGCCGACTGTGCGGCTTCTCGGTGTTCAAGCTGGCGCGCTACCTGAAGGCCGAGCTGCTGCTGGTGCTGGGCACTTCCTCGTCGGAGTCGGCGCTGCCGTCGCTGATGGAGAAGATGGAACGCGCCGGTTGCAGCAAGTCGGTGGTGGGCCTGGTGGTCCCGACCGGCTACTCGTTCAACCTGGACGGCACCAACATCTACATGACCCTGGCGGCACTGTTCATTGCCCAGGCCACCAACACCGAACTGACCCTGGGCCACCAGATCGCCCTGCTGCTGGTTGCCATGCTCAGCTCCAAGGGTGCGGCCGGCGTCACCGGTGCCGGCTTCATCACCCTGGCCGCCACCCTTGCCGTGGTGCCGGAGGTACCGGTGGCCGGCATGGCGCTGATCCTGGGCGTGGACCGTTTCATGAGCGAATGCCGCTCGCTGACCAACTTCATCGGCAATGCGGTGGCCACCGTGGTGGTTTCGCGCTGGGAAGGCGCGCTGGACCGCAACCGCCTGCAGCTGGCGCTGGATGGCCGCGAAAGCGAGCTGCCGCCGCCGGTGGACGCACTGCCCGAGGCGCTGCCGGCCAAGGGCTGACCCAGGTGTGTGGTACCGCGGGGCCGATCACGACAGTGGTACGGCCCCGCGGCGTTTCAGGGCGTCCCATGGCTGTCATCGGGGGCGCCGATGCTGGCATCCCGGTACCGTCGCATACGGCACGGAATTGTGCAGTCGCAGCATGCCTGCGACAGGATAGCGACAGGTCCAGACGCTCCAACGGGGGTATCATCCCCTGTCCCTTCTGCCCATTCATGTAACCCACATCGATGTCCAACGAAGATTTCAAACAGGCCGCCCTCGATTACCACCGGATGTCCCCGCCGGGAAAGATCAAGGTTTCCGCTACCAAGCCCATGCTGACCCAGCGCGACCTGTCGCTGGCGTATTCGCCGGGCGTGGCGTACGCCTGTGAAGCGATCAAGGCCGACCCGCAGCAGGCCAGCGAGCTGACCGCCCGCGGCAACCTGGTGGCGGTGATCTCCAATGGCACCGCGGTGCTGGGCCTGGGCAACATCGGCGCGCTGGCCGGCAAGCCGGTGATGGAAGGCAAGGGCGTGCTGTTCCAGAAGTTCGCCGGCATCGATGTGTTCGACATCGAAGTGGATGAAACCGACCCGGACAAGCTGGTCGACATCATCGCCTCGCTGGAGCCGACCTTCGGCGGCATCAACCTGGAAGACATCAAGGCGCCGGAGTGCTTCGTGGTCGAGCGCAAGCTGCGCGAGCGCATGAAGATTCCGGTGTTCCATGACGACCAGCACGGCACGGCGATCATCGTCGGTGCGGCCGTGCTCAACGCCATGGCGATCACCGGCAAGAAGATCGAGGACGTGAAGCTGGCGACCACGGGCATGGGCGCGGCCGGCATTTCCTGCGTGAACATGCTGGTGCAGCTGGGCCTGAAGCCGGAAAACATCCTGGCCTTCGACCGCGAGGGCGTGATCCACACCGGTCGTACCGACCTGGATCCGGAAAAGCAGCGCTATGCGCGCGACACCGACAAGCGCACCCTGGCCGAGATCGTCGACGGCGCGGACATCTTCCTGGGCCTGTCGGCACCGGGCATCCTGACTGCCGACATGGTCAAGACCATGGCGCCGGACCCGGTGATCTTCGCGCTGGCCAACCCGACCCCGGAGATCATGCCGGAGGTGGCGCGCGCCGCGCGTCCTGACGCGATCATCGGCACCGGCCGTTCGGACTACCCGAACCAGGTCAACAACGTGCTGTGCTTCCCGTACCTGTTCCGCGGTGCGCTGGACGTGGGCGCCACCGCGATCAACGAGGAAATGAAGATCGCCTGCGTGCGTGCCATCGCCGCGCTGGCCCGTCGTGCCGCCACCGACATGGGCTCGGCCTACGGTGGCGAGACGCCGAGCTTCGGCCGTGAATACCTGATCCCGCGCCCGTTCGACCGCCGCCTGCTGGTGGAGTTGTCGGCCGCCGTGGCCCAGGCCGCGATGGACTCGGGCGTGGCCTCGCGCCCGATCGAGGACATGGGCGCCTACCGTGACAAGCTGGCCCAGTTCGTCTACCGCACCAGCCTGATGATGAAGCCGGTCTACGACCGCGCGCGCAGCGACAAGCAGCGCGTGGTGTACGCCGAAGGCGAAGAGGAAGTGGTGCTGCAGGCGGTGCAGAACGTGGTCGACGACGGCCTGGCACACCCGATCCTGATCGGCCGCCCGGAAGTGATCGAATCGCGCATCGAGCGCCTCGGCCTGCGCCTGAAGATCGGCGAGAACGTTGAAGTCACCAACATCAACGACGACCCGCGCTTCAACGAATACTGGCAGTACTACCACGGCCTGACCGGCCGTCGTGGCGTGACCGTGGCCGCGGCGAAGAACCTGATGCGTTCGCGCCCGACCCTGATCGCGGCGGTGATGGTGGCCCGTGGCGAAGCCGATGCGATGCTGACCGGCATCGTCGGGCGCTTCCACAAGAAGCTGGGCTACGTGCGCAGCGTGCTGCCGCTGGAGCCGAAGGTCACCTCGACCTCTGCGATGACCGGCGTGATCAACCAGCAGGGCGTGTTCTTCTTCGTCGATACCCACGTGCAGGAAGACCCGACCGCCGAGCAGCTGTGCGAAGCGACCCTGCAGGCGGCCTACCGCATGAAGCTGTTCGGCATCGAGCCGAAGGTGGCGCTGCTGTCGCACTCCAACTTCGGCAGCCACGATTCCAAGGACGCGCTGAAGATGCGCCAGGTGCGCGAGCTGCTGCTCAAGCGCAACCCGCGTCTGAACGTGGACGGTGAAATGCAGGGCGACACCGCGTGGGATGAAGCGCTGCGCCAGAAGCTGCTGCCGGGCTCGACCCTGCAGGGCCGCGCCAACCTGTTCGTGCTGCCGAACCTGGAAGCGGCCAACATCGCCTACAACCTGGTGCGTGTGTTCACCGACGGCGTGGCGATCGGTCCGATCCTGATGGGCGTGAACAAGCCGGTGCACATCCTGACCACCAGCGCCACTTCGCGCCGGATCCTGAACATGACCGCGATCGCGGCGGTCGATGCGCAGATCCGCAAGCAGCTGGAAGCTGAAAAGAAGGCGTAAGCCTTCTTTTCAGCGACAGCTGCAGAAACGCGCCCCACGGGGCGCGTTTCTGTTTCCGCAAAGCGGAAACGGGTAGAGTCGACTGTTAGTCGACTGCTCTTGATTCGGACGCCGAAAATCCCGCGCTTCGCGCGATAGTCGACTAACAGTCGACTCTACCGGTCCCGATGCCGGTCCCGATGCCGGTCCCGATGCCGGTCCCGATGCCGGTCCCGATGCCGGTCCCGATGCCGGTCCCGATGCCGGTCCCGATGCCGGTCCCGATGCCGGTCCCGATGCCGGTCCCGATGCCGGTCCCACCGCTGCCACACGCGCTACGCCGCCCGGTCATCTCCCTGCAACGCCGTTGCGGCCCAATACGCCCACGCGGCCCGGCCGTGGGAAGGGACCGGACCAGCCTTCCCACCCTGGGCCCGACCAACTTTCCACGGGTGAGGGTGTCATGCGCAATCGAGTGACGCGGCGGTACTTCCAGCAGCTGTTCGCGCTGTACGCCGGCTTCGTGCAGTCGCGCTGAGGCGTAGACGCAGCGAGGTAGAGTCGACCGTTGGTCGACTATCGCGCGAAGCGCGGGGTTTTCGAGGGCTGTACGAAAGGCAGTCGACCAACAGTCGACTCTACCCAGTCGCCGCAATACCCAGCCGCCGCAATACCCAGTTGATCGCCCAGTCAGCGCCGCTTGCCGCGGCGCGCTGGTGCCGGCGGCGGTGCATCCGAACGCGGCTTGGCGTACTGCGTCCACAGCGCCGGCAGTGCCTTGCCGGTGTGCTTCTGCCACAGCGCCGGCGTATAGCGGCCGTCGCGCAGGGCCTTGTCCAGCGCCAGCACCAGGCCGGGATACTCGGCCTCGGCCCATTTCAGGAACGCACCGGTCACCCGGTAGCCGCTGTCGAAATTCTGCCCCTTCTCGACCTTGCCCGGCAGTACCCAGCCTGCGGCGGCATTGTCCATGCCGTAGCGGTCGCGTGCGTAGTCGGCGATGCCTTCCACCAGCCAGCCCGGCACCCGTGCATCGCCGTAACCTGGATAGCCCTGCACGATGTGCATCGCCTCATGGGTGACCAGGTCGATGTCGTTCGGGTGCTGCGCCAACCAGCCTGGGTTGATGGTGATCGTCGCTGCCTGGTCCTTGTCGCCGACGAAGGCGATGCCGGTGTAGGCCGGATCGATCACGATGCGCACCATCGCCGGCGCGGCCGGGTGGAAGTCCGCGCGTTCGCGCAGGTAGGCGAAGAAGAACGTATCGATCACCCGCTTGCGCTGCGGCGCGGCCAGGGCGCCACGGGCGTCCTGGTAGTTCAGCGTCACGCCGTCGCGGGTCAGCTGCGTATCGAACGCCTGGGTCTGGCCGAAACTTGAGAAGGACAGGGCAACAAGGGCCAGAGGCAGAAGACGGTAGCGCATGCCGCTCATTGTACGGTGCCGGCCGCCAGCAGTTCGATCTCCGCCAGTGGCAGCCGTGCCGGTGCCGCCAGGCGCAGGCGGTATTCGCTGTAGCGGCCGGGTCTGGCGATGCGGAACGGACGGGTCTGGCGGGCGGATTCGAAGTCTTCGCCGCTGCGCTGGTCGAGCACGGTCCAGCTGCCGCCGCCGTTGCGCGCCTCCAGCGTCCACTCACCGCCCTGGATGCGGCCGTCGCCGCTGGTGAGCGTGTACATCGTCGGCGTGCCGTCGCTCAGTCCGGTCAGCGCGATGGTTGCGCCGCCGCCCAGGCCCACGGTGGTACTCGCATCGTCATCGACCAGTGCGGGCAGGGCGCGGCCATCGGCCAGCGTCGCCTTCGCGCCGCTGCCGAGCAGGTCGTGCAGCAGCTGCGGGCGCTGGCCGCGCGCGGTCAACGAGCGCGGCACATCGTCCACGCCGCTGCCCCAGCGCGACGGACGGGGTCCCATCACGAAGTCGAGGGTCGCGCCCTTGGCGATCAGGTCGTGTGGCACCCAGGTCTTCGTCCACGGCTTGCCGTTGATCTTCAGCGACTGCACGTAGACGTTCTCGCGCGAGTTGTTGGCCGCGTTCACGGTCAGCACCGCGCCACCCTGCAGCTCCACGCGTGCATGCTCGAAGGCCGGCGAGCCGATCACGTACTCCGGGGCGCCCATGCGCAGCGGGTACAGGCCCAGCGAGGCCAACACGTACCATGCCGAGGTTTCGCCGTTGTCCTCATCGCCCGGATAGCCCTGGCCGATCTCGCTGCCGACGTACAGCCGCGACAGGATCTCGCGCACGTGCTGCTGGGTCTTCCACGGCTGCCCGGCATACAGGTACATCCACGGGATGTGGTGCGCCGGCTGGTTGCTGTGCGCGTACATGCCCATGCGCACGTCGCGCGCTTCGGTCATCTCGTGGATGGTACCGCCGTAGGAGCCGGCCAGTGCCGGGTCTGCGGTTTCCGGCGTGGCGAAGAAGGTATCCAGCTTCGCCGCCAGCTTGTCGCGGCCACCGTACAGCGCGGCCAGGCCTTCGCCGTCATGGGCGGCAGTGAAGGCGAAGGTCCAGCCGTTGGATTCGGTGTAATCGTGGCCCCACACGCGCGGGTCGTAGTCCTTGGCGTCCACGCGCCAGCGGCCATCGGCCCTGCGGCCCTGGAAGAAGCCGGTGGCAGGGTCGAACATCGTCGCGTAGCTGGCAGCGCGGTGGCGGAAGTAGTCGGCTTCGGTGCTGTAGCGCTCGCGTGCGGCGGGTGCGGTCGCGCGCTTGGCCAGCGCATCGGCCATGTTGGCGATGCCGAAGTCATTGAGTGCGCCTTCCATCGTCCACGACATGCCCTCATGCACGTCGGCGCTGGCGTAGCCCCGGAAGGTCGAACGGTCCATGCCCTTGCGGCCGACATGGCGGTCGGGTGGTACCACGGTCGCGTTCTTCAGCGCGGCGGCGTAGGCCTCGCCCGGATCGAAGCCGCCGACGCCTTTCAGCCACGCATCGGCGAAGGCCACGTCCGAGCTGGTGCCGACCATCAGGTCCGCGTAGCCCGGCGACGACCAGCGTGCGATCCAGCCGCCAGCGCGGTACTGCTCGATGAAACCCTGCACCATCTGCCCGGCATCGTCGGGCGTGAACAGCGCGTAGGCCGGCCACGTGGTGCGGAAGGTGTCCCAGAAGCCATTGTTGACGAACACCTTGCCATCGCGCACGGCGGCAAAGGTGCGGGTCGCGCTGCCCTCGGTGTTGTCATCGCTGGCGCTGGCCTGGTTGGCGTAGCGCCACTCCGGTGCGGCGGCGCTGCCCACGTTTTCATGGCCGGAATTCGGGTACAGGAACAGCCGGTACAGGCTGGAATACAGCGTGGTCTTCTGGTCGTCGCTGGCATCGCCGATGTCGAAGCGGGCCAGGCGTGCGTCCCATGCATCCTGCGCACGGCCGGCCACGCTCTCCAGCGTATCGGTGGCGGCGATTTCCAGGGCCAGGTTGTGTCGTGCCTGCTCCACCGAGATCAGCGAAGTGGCGATGCGCATGGTCACCCGCCGGTCGCTCCCGGCATCGAACTTGATGTAGCCGGTCGGTCGGCCGGTGTCGAGGCGACCGCTGCTGCGCCAGGGCTTGTCGAAGCGGGCCACCACGTACATGCGGCTGGCGCCGTTGGACAGGCCGCTGCGCGTGTCGGTGTAGCCGGACAGCGTCTGCGTGGCGGCGTCCAGAGTCAGGCCGCCGCGGGCATCGACGTTGTCGAACAGCAGGTTGGCGTCGCCGTCCTCCGGGAAGTCAAAGCGGAACAGCGCGGCATGGTCGGTCGGCGCGATCGATGCCGCGACGCCGTTGTCGAAGCGCACGTCGTAGCGGTAAGGGCGGGCGCTTTCATGGCTGCGGTCGAACGACAGGGCACGCTTGCGGCGGTCAGCCTCCGGCACGCCACGACTGGCCGAGGGCATCACCTGGAAGGTCTGGCGGTCGCCCATCCACGGGCTGGGTTGATGGCTCAGCGCAAGCGCCTGCAGCTGCGGACGGTTCTGCGCGTCGTTCTGCTCGTTCCAGCGGTACAGCCAGTTCAGCGCACCGGCATCGGTGACCGGGGTCCAGAAGTTGAACCCGTGCGGCACAGCCGTGGCCGGGAAATTGTTGCCACGCGAGAAGGTGCCGTTGGCCTGCGTACCGCGGGTGGTCAGCACCCAGTCGGAGACGCGCGCTGGCTGCTGCCGTGGCACGGTGTCCAGGCGAACGTCATCAATCCAGCCGGAGACTGGTGCGCCGTCGGCACTGGCCACCTCCAGTTCGATCGCCACCACGCGGCGGCCCTTCAGCGCGGGCACATCGCCCAGCCGCACCGCCTTGCGCGCCCATTGCTGCGGGTACAGCGTCTTCGAGTCGCCCTGCGCGCGTGCGCCGATCGCTACGCCGTGCTGGTCGCGTGCAGTGCCGGCCGAAACCCGACTGCCATCGTCCAGCAGCAGGTCCAGTGACACATAGGTCGAAGCCACGGTGTCCTTGCCGACGATCTCCGGCAGCACCAACCACGACAGGGTGGTATCCGCCTCGATGGTCACGTCCGCCTTGAACAGTTCGCGCCGCGCATTGCCACCTTCACTGCTGTAGCGCAGTGCGTGCAGGCCGCTGTAGCCGACATTGCGCTTGGCGGCGTAGGGCGCCGCGGGGCCATTGCCGATCGTGACCTGCAACGCGCCTGCGGCCGGTTCCGGAGCCGGCTGGCCCGGCTCGAACGAGCTCTGCAGTCCCTGTGCCAGCACCGGCATCGCGGTAGTCGCACAGGCCAGGGCCAGGGCGAGCGGAAGCAGGGCGCGGCGTGGATCGGACAGGGTCATGCAGGGGTCTCCCGGAAGGGCTGGCGGCGGGCAGAACCCGCATCGGCGGACACCACGGACAGCACCGCTCCGCCCGCCGGGATGGCAGTGGAAGAGGCGATGCCGGTCCGGTGGGGGCGGGCCATGCGATCGGGTCGGATTGGGGCAGGCCGGTTCACGACCTGGCCCGATCCTGCAACAGCCGTGGCAACCTGACAAGTGCCATTTAGTTCGATCCAAATGCGGTAAATATCGTTGTCGGTGGTTTCCCGGGGTGAATCTGCAGGATCGGTCGGGAATTCCCACCGGCACCTCATCCCGAAGTGGCATGCAAGGTCGCAGGGAATCGGCCCGGTACGCGCAAACACCCGTTGCGGCGCAATGTCGGGGCGGCCTGGATGCTAGAATCACAGGCCTCGCAACCCGTTCATCGACATCCGCCATGAGCCATACCGCCACTGCGCCCGCCAACGCCGAGAAGCGCTACACCGTGCACCGCAGCGATCTGCCGCTGAGCTGCCCGACCCCGGAAATGGCGCTGTGGAACTCGCATCCGCGCGTGTACCTGCCGATCGAAGACGAGCCCAATGGCGAAGCGCAGTGCCCGTACTGCGGTTCCGTGTTCGTGCTGGCCGACTAAGCGGCCGCCCCTTCGATGCGCCGATTGACCGTGGTGCAGTTGCTGCCGGCGCTGCACTCCGGCGGCGTCGAGCGCTCGACCCTGGAAATCGCTGCGGCCCTGGTCGCCGCCGGCCATCGCGCGCTGGTGGTTTCCGCCGGTGGCCGCCTGGTGCAGCCGCTGCTCGACAGCGGTGCCGAGCACCTCAGCCTGGACATCGGCCGCAAGTCGCTGCTGACCCTGCGCCACTTGCCGACCCTGCGCCGCTTGTTTGCCGAGGTTGGTGCGGACATCGTGCATGCCCGCTCGCGGCTGCCGGCCTGGCTGGGCCTGTACGCAATCCGTGCCCTGCCTGCCGCGCAACGCCCGCACTGGGTGACCACCGTGCATGGGCTGAATTCGCCCAGCCGCTACAGCGCGGTGATGACCAGCGGCGAACGCGTGATCTGCGTGTCCAACACCGTGCGCGATTACGTGCAGCGGCACTACCCGACCGTGCCCGAACAGGCATTGCAGGTGATTCCGCGTGGCGTCGATGTGGCCCAGTTCCCGCGCGTGGCGCGTGCCGATCGCCGTCCGCGGATGGCGCTTGCGGCAGAGTACCCATGGCTGGCGCAGGTTGAAGGCCCCTTGCTGCTGTTGCCGGGGCGTGGCACCCGCCTGAAGGGCCACGCACACGCATTGCAGCTGCTGGCGGATGTGCGCGCCGCCGGCGTGCCGGCACAGTTGTGGATGCTGGGCACCGATGAACCCGGCCGTGAAGCCTACGTGGCGGACCTGCGCCGGCAGGCGGCCGCGCTCGGCGTGGCCGAGGCCGTGCACATCAGCACGCCGACCGCACGCATCGCCCAGGCCTACGCGGCCAGCGACCTGGTACTGCAGCTGTCGGATAAGCCCGAAGCGTTCGGCCGCACCGTGGTCGAGGCGCTGTCGGTGGGCCGGCCGGTGCTGGGTTGGGACCATGGCGGCGTCGGTGAGCTGCTTCGGCAGCTGCAACCCGCAGGTGCCGTGCCGCTCGGCGATGCGCGGGCATTGGGTGAACGTGCGCTGGCCCTGCTGGCCCAGCCCCCGTCCTTGCCGACCCGCATCCCGTTTACCCTGCAGGCCATGCAGCGCGATACCCTCCGCCTCTATGCCGACCTCGCCGGCTGACCCCGCCGTCATCGTGCGCGACGACCGCGCCGGGCGCTGGGCGCCCTGGTGGGTGCTGGCGTACGTGGCGATGTGGCCGTTGCCAGGCATCGCCGAAACCGTGTTGGGCCTGGGCGCGCTGTACGCGGCGGCGCGCATGGTGACGCGACGCCTGCAGCGCCGCCCGCATCTGTTGAGCACGGCGGCCTGGGCACTGACTTCGATCCTGTTCCTTGGTTACTGGCTGCCGCAGGCATTCTCCGCATTCGATGCGATCGATCCGGCGGCCTCGTGGACCAAGGCTGCTGCGGGCCTGCGCTATCTACCCTTCATGTGGCTGGTGGCGATCGCAGTGGCTACGCCGGAGCGGCGGCGGCTGACCTTCGCGGGGCTGGCACTGATCACCGGCGCATGGACGCTGGATGCGCTGGTGCAGGCGGTGGCCGGCACCAGCCCATGGTTCTGGTCGCTGGAACACCTGAAGCTGGCGGTCAGTGGCCACGCACTGTGCCCGGCCGACGAGGCCGCACTGGCAGATCGCCTCAGTGGCGCACTGGGACCGTGCAACCTGAAGTTCGGCCAGGTGCTGGCCAGCCTGTCGCCGTTCCTGCTGCTGCCCGCCGCGCGGCGCTTTGGCAATACGGGCTGGCTGCTGGCTGCGGCAGCGCTGGGCAGCGTGCTGCTGTTGGCCGGTTCGCGCGCCTCGTGGATCACCTTCGCGCTGGTGCTGGCCTACAGCGGCGTGCGCCAGTTCGGCTGGAAACGGCTGGCCGCGCTGGCGCTGGTGGCGGTGCTCGGCGCCGGTGCGCTGACCGCCAGCGTGCCGCAGCTGCGCGAGCGCTTCGCGCGTACGGCCATGGCCCTGGATGGGGGCGAGCGTGGTGTCGACGAGGCCCTGTCAGGGCGCGCGCGGATCTGGGAAGCCGCCGCCTGCATGATTGAAGAGCACCCGATCAATGGCGTGGGTGCACGTGGTTTCCGCGATGCCTATCCCGCTTGCGTGGCGGAGGAAGGGCCGGCCGTGTGGGGCAATGCCCCGGCGCTTCATGCCCATCAGATCGTGCTGGAAATCCTCGCAGAGACTGGAGTGATTGGTCTGTTGCTGTGGCTGGCGGCGGTGGCCCAGGCCTGGCGCGCATGGCGCTACGCGCCGGCAATGGCCCGCGAACGCGCGCGTCCGGCGATGCTGGCGCTGGCGGTGACCGTGTTCCCGCTGAACACCCATCTGGCGTTCTATTCGGCCTTCTGGGGTGGCCTGACCGTATTGCTGGCCGCGCTGTTCGCCGGCAGCCTGCTGGCGCGCGACGCGGACGACACGCCGACGGCGGTGTGATCGTCCATCCAGCCTGGCGTGGCTCTACTGCGCGTACCGAACGGAGATTGCTGTGGTGGATCCACGCCATGCGTGGATGGAGCTTTCCCGACGCAAACACAGGTAACCCACCACTACCTGTGTTTCCATGCGTATCGCACGCTTGAGGCATGGCCAGCCCAGGACTCCGCTACGGTCGATATTCCCGATCCGGCAACGTGTACTCATTGACCACGGCAACCCTTGGCCGTGAACCGTTGTTCGCGGATGCGGCGAACATGGCGATCCTGATCGACACCCTGCGCTTCGTCGAGCGTAGGGGCTTCAGCCACAGTCTCGCCTGGGTGGTGATGCCCGACCATCTGCACTGGCTGATGGAACTGCGCAGTGGCAGCGCGGCTATCACGACCATGCAGTGCGGACCGACGAATCACTTCACGAGAAGGCGATGTACATCCTGGCCAATCCGGTCCGTGCGGGCTTGGCGTGCGTGGTGGGGGAGTACCCGTACGCCTGGTGCCGCTGGCCGTTGTGAATCCCGGCACGGAATCGAAAAGCATCCACGCATGGCGTGGATCTACTTGTAGAAATCGCTCCGCCCGCCTGGCTGGCGCTTGAAGCGGCGGTGGATCCACAGGTACTGGTCGGGTGCCTCGCGCACCATCTCTTCGATGGCCTGGTTGACCCGCGTGGTATCGGCTTCCACGTCGTCGCTGGGGAAATTCTCCAGTGGCGCGCCGATCTTCAGGAAGTACGTCCCGCCTTCGCGGCGATGGAAATACGGGATCACCGCACAGCCGGTCATCCGCGCCAGCTGGTGGGTGGCGGTGATGGTCGAAGCGGTGTGGCCGAAGAACGGCACGAACACGGTGTCCTTGCCGCGCATGTCCTGGTCGGGCGCGTACCAGAGGAAGCCGCCCTTCTTCAGGTGGCGCACGGTGGCGCGGATGTCCTCATTGGCGAACATGGCCTTGGCGTAGCGCAGGCGGCCGAACTTCACCGCCCACTCGTACACCGGGTTCTTGTGCTTGCGGTACATGCCTGAAAGATCAACGTAGTCGCACAGCAGGCGCCCGCACATTTCCAGGGTCATGAAATGGCCGGACACCAGCAGCACGCCACGACCTTCCGCCTGCATCTGCCGCAGATGTTCCAGTCCTTCGATCTGCACCTGCGGGCGGATGCTGTCGATGCTGCCCCACCAGGCGCGGATGCACTCGAACACGCCCACACCCAGGGCATCGAAGCTGTCGCGCACCAGGCGCTGGCGCCAGGCCTCGTCCTTCTCGGGGAAGCACAGCTGCAGGTTGACCTCGGCGGCGCGGCGACGGCTGCCCAGCAGGCGCCAGGTGATCCAGCCGACGCCCCGGCCCAGCGCACGCTGCAGCATCCACGGCAGGCGGGCGATGGCGAAGGCGCCCAGCATGGCGGCGAACATCGGCCAGTTGCGGGGATCGCGCAGCGACGGGCGGACGGCGGTGGTGGCATCGGACATTGGCCCATTCTACCAAGGCGGCCGCGTGTCTTTCCCGGGGGGCTCCCGTATCCTTGCCGCATGCGTAAAGACCCTGTCGAATGGATCCTGCGCGGCCTGTATTCGGTCGTGCTCTACATCCTGCTGCCGATCACCGTGTACCACCTGGTCTGGCGCGGCTTCCGGGTCCGTGAATACTTCCGGCGCTGGGATGAGCGCTATGCCTCCTATCCCCAGCCCACCGGCCAACCGCGGGTCTGGCTGCACGCGGTCTCGGTGGGCGAAGTCAATGCCGCTGCGCCGCTGGTGAACGCGCTGCGCAAGGAGCGCCCGGACATCCGCTGGGTCATCACCACCATCACCCCGACCGGCTCCGAGCGCGTGCGTGCGCTGTGGGGCGACGCCCTGGACCACGTCTACCTGCCGTATGACGTGCCCGGCAGCGTCAACCGCTTCCTCGGCCACTTCCAGCCCAGCCTGGCGCTGATCCTGGAAACCGAACTGTGGCCGAACATGCTGTTCGGCTGCCGTGACCGTGGCATTCCGGTCTACATCCTCAACGCGCGCCTCTCGGCACGTTCGCTGCGGGGCTACCGGCTGCTGGCGGCGTTGATCCGCCGCGCGCTCCGCACGGTCACCTGCGTGGCCGCGCAGTCGCAGGACGATGCCGAGCGTTTCGTGCAGCTGGGTGCCGCGCCGGAGCAGGTGCAGGCGCTGGGCAACCTGAAGTTCGACATCACTACGCCGGACGTGCAGGGCTTCGTCGAGCAGTTCCATGCCCGCGTGCCGGCCCGGCGGCCGGTGTGGATCGCCGCCAGTACCCATGATGGTGAAGAACAGGCGGTGATCGATCTGCATCGGCGCCTGCGCCGGCAGCACCCCGACCTGTTGCTGCTGTGGGCGCCCCGGCATCCCGAGCGCTTCCCGAAGGTGGAGGCGCTGGCGCGGGAGCAGGGCTGGAACGTGGCAACCCGGCGCGCGAAGCAGTGGCCGGAGGTTGGAACCGATGTGTTCGTCATCGATACCCTGGGCGAGCTGATGCCGTTCTATGCCTGCGCGCAGGTGGCGTTTGTCGGTGGAAGCCTGCAGCCGATCGGTGGCCACAACCTGCTGGAGCCGGCGGCGATGGGCACCGCTGCGGTGACGGGCCCGCACCTGCACAACTTCTCGGAAATTTCCCGCCGCATGCGCGAGGCGGGCGCGCTGTTGATCGGCGAAGACGTGCAGGCGGTCGGCGAACTGCTGCAGCACCTGCTCGAAGATCCGCAGGCACGCGAGGACATGGCGCGGGCAGGCTGCACGCTGATCAGCAACGGACGCGGTGCCCTGCAGCGTACGCTGGCGCTGGTCGGACCGCATCTGCCGCCACCTTGCCGCTGAGTCCGAAGGGCCGGCGCACGCGACGTGACTGTCGTGAAAGACCGCGTCAATTCTGCTTAGCGACCTGGAATCTGTCGTAGCGGGACCGTGAGCTTCCTTGCCAACGTGCCTGCCGTCACATCGTGATGCGCATGGCGCGTATTCCGATACCGCCTCCCGGCACAGGCTGTCAGTCTGCTGTCGACCGCGCTTGGGCGGATATCCAGGGAACTTGCGATGGACAGCGACAGCAGCCCCGGCATCGATGAGCCCGGGTACGGCGATCGCCTTGTGGTGGTGGCACTGACCTTGCTGCTGGGAGGCGGCGTGGTCGCGCTGGTCGGCCAGCACACCGCAGCCCAGGCAGGCCCGGCCATCGTCCTGAGCCTGCTGCTGGCCGCGCTGGGCACAGGGCCGCTGCTGTACTGCCTGCACGTTCTGAACCAGCAAAGGCCCGCTGCCGATGGCCTGCATGGCGTGGTGCGGGACTGCTGGGGAGGCGTGCCGGCCGTTCTGCTCGGTGGCGCGCTGCTGCTGGAACTGGTGGTGACTGCCGCTGGCGTTGCGCAGTCCGTCGCCAACCATCTGCATGTACTGCTGGCTGGTTGTGGAATCGAGGCCAGCAACGGGATGCCGGGTCAACTGATGGCTGCTGCCAGCCTGCTGTTGCTTGCAGTGGTCGGATTGCTGCGGCCACACCGTGTGGTGCTGGTTGCCTGCGTGCTGCTGACGGTGAAGGTCGGCGCCGGCCTGCTGTTGCTGGTGCTGGCAGCCCGCCATGTGCACTACGCGTACTGGATTCCATGGCTGCCGCCAGCAACGGCACCCTATCGCTTCGGGATCGGCGGTGTACTGGCGGCGAGCGTGCCGCTGTACGGTGTGTTCGCCACCGTTGGCCTGGCGCTGGGATTTCCTGGCATCGGCAGGCAGGCGGGGGCACGGCCGCCGCTGCTGCCGGCGTGCGTGCTGCTGGCCATGGTGCTGCTGATCGTACTGGCCGCGTTGCAGGCGGGCCTGGTCGAATTTCCGGCTCTGGCCAGCACGCGGCCTTTGTCGGTCGCCCTGCAGCATCACCCGCAGTTGTACTGGGTGATGCCCTTGCTGCCGCTGGCGGGAGTGGCAGGGTTGGTGGCGCTCATCCTGGTACTGCTGATGTTGGCTGCGCGGGTGGCGATGCAGCTGTGGCCGACGGCAGGTGACCGATCCCTGGAGTTCCGGGAGAGACTGGTGCCGGTTGCCGTCGTCCTGTCGGCGGCATTGCTGGCGTTGTGGGCGCCCATGGGCAGCCTGCCGGTACTGCCTGGTCCGGCAACCCTGTTGGTGATGGGGGCCGTGTGCGTGGCCGTGCTGCGCGGACGGGCACCGCGATCACGCGCCCTGCCGGTGCTGGCTCCCGTCGCCATCGCACTGTGTCTGCTGGCCGCAGTCGAACGGATGCGGGTCTGGCCCGGCTGACGGTCGGTGGGTGCATGCTTCCGTCCGCGCGACCAACAAAAAAGCCACCCTCGCGGGTGGCTTCTTCGTGACCGGCAGGCTGACGACTCAGTGCGTGGTGGTTGCCGGGTTGCCCGCGTCCTGGGTCAGCAGGCGGTTGACGTCCTGCAGCTCGGCCACGTCCAGCGCACCCAGCGACTGGCTCAGCAGCAGGCGGTTCTGCAGGAAGGTGTAACGGGCCTGGGCGTAGTCCAGCTGCGCCGAGAACAGGATGCGCTGGTTCTGGATCACGTCCAGCACGGTACGGGTACCGACTTCCAGGCCGACCTGCGAGGCGTCATAGGCGCTCTGTGCCGAGACCACCGCCAGGCGGCGGGCTTCCACTTCGCTGATGCCCTGTACCAGGGTCTGGTAGGCATTGCGGGTGTTGCGGTCCAGGGCACGCTTCTGCTGCTCGTAGCCGTCCTGGGCAATGTCACGCTGGGCCAGCGCCTGGCGCACGCCGGACTGGGTAGCGCCGCCGGCGAAGATCGGCACGTTCAGGGTCAGGCCGATGCTGTTGGTGCGGGCATCGGGGGACAGCGAGCCGGAGCCGGTGCTGTCGCCCCAGGTTGCGGTCTTGCCCCAGCTGCCGCCCAGCGACAGGGTCGGGTAGTGGCCACCACGCGCGGCCTGCACGCCGGCTTCGGCGGCGCTCACCTTCAGTTCCTGCGCCTTCAGCGCCGGATTCTGGGTGGTGGCCTGGTGCACCAGCTCATCGATGTTGCCACGGTTGGCCGGCACTTCCGGACGGAAGTCGGCCGGCAGGCCGCGCAGGTTGACCACCGGCTGGCCGGTCAGTTCGGTCAGGGCCTGGTAGTTATCGGCCAGGGTGTTCTGCGCAACGATGGTGTTGGCACGCGCCTGGTCGTACTGGGCGCGTGCTTCGTGCACGTCGGTGATCGGCGCCAGGCCCACTTCCAGGCGCTTGTCGGCGAAGTCGAACTGCTTCTTCGCAGCCGCTTCATTGGTCTGTGCGGCGTTCAGCGATTCGATCGCCACCAGCACGTTGAAGTAGGCCGCCGAGGTGCGCACGATCAGGCTGTCGTTGGCAGATTCGAGGGTGAAGTCCGCCGCCTTGCTCAGCTCACGCTGCGAACGCAGGTTGTTGATCTGGGTCCAGTTGAACAGCGTCTGGCTGCCATCGATCGTGTAATTGCGGCGCTTGTTGGTGAACGAGCCGGAGTTGATGTCGGCGTTCGGCTCGCTGCGCGTGCGGTTCAGCGTGGCCTGGCCGTTGATCTGCGGCAGCAGGGCGGCGCGCGCCTGCACGGCGCCTTCCTTGTCGACCAGCCGGGTCGATTCGGCGGCGGACAGCTGCGGATCGCCGTTGCGCGCCATTTCGTAGACCTGCAGCAGGTCGGCGGCATGGGCAGACAACGGCAGCAGGGCAGTGGCCAGCGCAACAGCGAGGGATCGGCGGATCATTGCGGCTTCCTTGGACTCAGAGGTGGAACTGGGGTGCCGGGGCGGCACCGCGCAGGTAATCGATATCGGTCTCGAACAGGGACTCGGTGCTGCCGTCGGCCTTGACCAGCAGGGCCTCCATCGCCGGCGAGCGGCCGTGGATCACGAACAGGCGACCACCCGGACGCAGCCACGAGGCGAACTGTGACGGCACCACGTCGACCGCACCAGTGACACAGATCACGTCAAAGCGGCGTTCGGTCTGCCAGGACAGGGCGTCAGCCACTTCCACGCGGACGTTGGTGCCCAGGCCGGAGGCGTCCAGGCGGGCACGCGCGGCGGTGGCCAGCTCCGGGTCGATCTCCAGGCTCAGCACGTCGCGCGCGAGCGCGCCGATGCAGGCGGACAGGAAGCCGCTGCCGGTGCCGATTTCCAGCACTTCGTCACCCGGCTGCAGATCCAGTGCCTGCAGGGTACGGCCCTCGATGACCGGCTTCATCATCTTCTGGCCGTGGCCGATCGGCAGTTCGACATCGGCGTAGGCCAGCGCGCGGTGTGCATCGGCGACAAAAGCCTCGCGCGGCAGGCGGGCCAGGACGTCGAGCACCTTGATGTCCAGCACGTCCCAGGGACGGATCTGCTGTTCCACCATCAGTTCGCGGGCGTGGGCGTAATCAATCGTCATGAGGTTCAAATCCAGCGCAGTGGGCCGGCCATTTTACCGGTGCCGGAGGCCGGCGGCGCGCCCAGAGCATCAGCTGCCGGGTGGCCGGGGTCGCAGTGCCGGAAGTCATCGCGACCTCCGGTTCGTTCAGTTTTGGTTATTCAGCCGTCCCGGCCCCTCGCGGCGCATAGGCGCGCAGGAAGAAGTCGATGCTGGCGGTCACGTGGGCAAGAGGGTCGCACTCCACCGGTGACAGTGGCATGCCGCACATCATATGCATGTGCACTTCGCCCTTGACCAGGGTCAGGAACTGCTCGCCAGCCAGCGAATAGTCGGTGATTTCCAGCTCGCCGCGCTCGGCGCGCGCCCGCAGGAAGTCAGCCAGGGCCTCGCAGGTACGTTCCGGTCCTGCCTTCCAGAACAGCTCGCGCAGGCGTTCGTCGGTCTCCGGCGCCATCATCATGCGCTGGATAGAGATCGCCGCATCGGAAGTGATCAGTTCGAAGAAGGCCAGGCCGATGCCGATCAGCTGGTCGCGCAGCGGGCCGTCCGCGTCGGCCACGAACAGGGCATCGGGCAGCATTTCAATGCACTTTGACTGCACGGCCTCGGAGAACAGGGTCTCCTTGTCGCCGAAGTGGCTGTACACGGTCAGCTTCGAGACGCCGGCCTGGGCGGCAATGGCGTCCATGCTCACGCCGGTATACCCCTGTTCGATGAACAGTACCTTGGCTGCTTCAAGGATCGCCGCGCGCTTGCCCAGATCCTTGGGGCGCCCGGGTCCGGCGGCCTTGGCAGCGGGCTTGGCCGACGGCTTGCGGGAAGTGGAAGAACTCATCGCAACAATACTAGACCAAGCGGTTCGATATTTATACTATACCGGCCGGTTTATTAAATTGGGCCGGCAGTCGCGGCTCCCCCTTGTTGCAACCCTGCGTTTTCAGGACGTTGACCGATGAAGATCGTGCGCTGGATGGGCGGTATGGTGTGGGTGGCTGCGCTGGCAGCCTGTTCGGGACAGGAACAGGCGCCGCAGGCGGCCGTGCCGGTACTGGTGGTTCACCCCGGCGAACAGGCCGGACAGGCGCCGGCGGCATTCCCGGGCACGGTGCGTGCCCGTCAGGAAAGCCCGCTGTCGTTCCGCGTCGGTGGCAACCTGGTCAAGCGCCACGTCGATGCCGGCCAGCGGGTGAAGAAGGGCGACGTGCTGGCCGAACTGGACGTGGCTGACTTCGCGCTGCAGGCCCGTGCCTCACAGGCGCAGCTGGCTGCTGCCGAGGCCGACCTGGTGCGTGCCCGCGATGACCTGAAGCGCTACCAGGTGCTGGCCGACCAGCAACTGGTCAGCCGCTCGCAGCTGGACCAGCAGTCCGCGGCGTTCAAGGCCGCGCAGGGCCAGGCCAATGCGGCCCGCGCCAACCTCGATGTGCTGCGCAACCAGGCTGACTACGCGCAGCTGCGCGCGCCGGCCGATGGCGTGATCGCCAGCCGCGAGGCCGAAGCCGGGCAGGTGGTGTCCGCCGGCCAGACCATCTTCAACCTGGCCGCCGATGGCGGCCGCGAAGTGCTGATCGACCTGCCCGAGGCGACCATCCGCGACTACGCGGTCGGCCAGCCGGTCGAGGTGGAACTGTGGAACCGCCCGGGCCAGCGCCTGCCCGGTACGATCCGCGAGATCGCCGCCGCCGCCGATCCGCAGGCACGCACCTATGCCACCCGCGTCAGCCTGGCCGCCGATGCGCTGGCCGATGTCGAACTGGGCCAGAGCGCACGCGTCTACAGCAGCGCCGGTCGCCACGGCACCCTGCAGCTGCCGCTGGGCGCGCTGCAGCGCGGTGCCAACGGTGCCGCCAGCGTGTGGGTGGTCGATCCGGCCAACAGCACGCTGAAGGCCGCCTCGGTCACCACCGGTGCGTTTGGCAGCGAGACCGTGCCGGTGCTGTCCGGCGTGAACGCGGGTGACTGGGTGGTTGCCGCCGGTGGCCACCTGCTGCGGGCGGGCCAGCCGGTGATCGCCGTGGACCGGCAGAACCGCCCGGTGCTGAAGCCGGCCGCGCCGGCCGCTGCCGCCAAGGCCAAGGAGTAAGCCGGTGCGCCGCTTCAATCTTTCCGAGTGGGCGCTGGCCAACCGCCCGCTGGTGCTGTTCGCGATGCTGGCCTTCGCGCTGATCGGCGCGTGGTCGTACAAGCACCTGGGCCAGTCCGAGGATCCACCATTCACCTTCAAGGCGATGGTGGTGCGCACGCTGTGGCCGGGCGCCACCGCCGAACAGGTCTCGCGGCAGGTGACCGAGCCGATCGAGAAGGCGCTGATGAACACCGGCGAGTACGAGTTCATCCGCTCCTATTCGCGCCCCGGCGAATCGCAGGTCATCTTCATGGCCCGCGACAGCCTGCGTTCCAGGCAGATCCCGGACCTGTGGTACCAGGTGCGCAAGCGCGTGGGCGACATCCGTGCGACGCTGCCGCGCGAGATCGTCGGTCCGTTCTTCAACGATGAGTTCGGCGACACCTACGGCAACATCTATGCGTTGACCGGCAAGGGCTTCGACTACGCGGTGATGCGCGACTACGCCGACCGCATCCAGCTGGAACTGCAGCGCGTGCCCGATGTCGGCAAGATCGACCTGGTCGGCCTGCAGGACGAGAAGGTGTGGATCGAGCTGTCCAACACCCGCCTGGCCACGCTGGGTGTGTCGATGCAGCAGGTACAGCAGGCGCTGGCCGACCAGAATGCGGTCACCGGCACCAGCTTCTTCGAGACCGCCACCGACCGCGTGCAGCTGCGCGTGACCGGCCAGTTCAACGACATCGAAGCGATCCGCCAGTTCCCGATCCGCGCCGGTGACCGCACCGTGCACCTGGGCGACATCGCCGAGGTCAAGCGTGGCTTCGCCGATCCGGCGTCGCCGAAGATGCGCTTCATGGGTGAAGAGGCCATCGGCCTGGCAGTGGCGATGAAGGATGGCGGTGACATCCTCAAGCTCGGCGCCAATCTCGATGCCGAGTTCGAGCGCCTGCAGAAGACCCTGCCGGCGGGCATGCAGCTGCGCAAGGTGTCCGACCAGCCGCAGTCGGTGGAAGAGTCGGTCGGCGAGTTCGTGCAGGTGCTGACCGAAGCGGTGGTGATCGTGCTGCTGGTCAGTTTCTTCTCGCTGGGCCTGCGCACCGGCCTGGTGGTGGGCGTGACCATTCCACTGGTGCTGGCGATGACCTTCTTCGTCATGCACTACTTCGACATCGGCCTGCACAAGATTTCGCTGGGTGCACTGGTGCTGGCGCTGGGCCTGCTGGTGGACGATGCGATCATCGCGGTGGAGATGATGGCCACCAAGATGGAGCAGGGTTACGACCGCCTGCGCGCGGCCAGTTTCGCCTGGGAATCCACCGCGTTCCCGATGCTGACCGGCACGCTGATCACGGCGGCCGGCTTCCTGCCCATCGCTACGGCGGCCTCGAGCACCGGTGAGTACACGCGTTCGCTGTTCCAGGTGGTGACCATCGCGCTGGTGGTGTCGTGGATCGCGGCGGTGCTGTTCATCCCGTACCTGGGCGACAAGATGCTGCCGGACCTGTTCAATCCGCAGCCGCCGAAGCCGGGCAGCGTGTCCGCGCGCTGGCACGCCAAGCGCCAGCAGTGGGCCGATCGTTATCCGGCGCTGGCCAACCTGATCGCGCCGCCGCAGCACGGGCACGACCACGATCCGTACCAGCGCCCGTTCTACCGCAGCTTCCGTCGCTTCCTCGATGGCTGCCTGCGCCACCGTTGGTGGGTGATTGCCGCGACCATTGCCCTGTTCGTGTTCTCGCTGATGATGTTCCGCTTCGTGCCGCAGCAGTTCTTCCCGGATTCGACCCGGCCGGAACTGATGGTGGACATCGAGCTGGCCGAGGGCGCATCGCTGCGCTCGACCCAGGCCCAGGCCGAGAAGCTGGAGAAGCTGCTGTCCAGCCGCGAGGGCATCGCCAACTACGTGTCCTACGTGGGCACCGGTTCGCCGCGCTTCTACCTGCCGCTGGACCAGCAGCTGCCGGCCACCAACTTCGCCCAGTTCGTGGTACTGGCCAAGGACATCAAGGCGCGCGAAAGCACCCGTGACTGGCTGCTGCACGAGGTGATTCCGAAGTTCCCGGACGTGCAGATGCGCGTGACCCGCCTGGAGAACGGCCCGCCGGTCGGCTATCCGGTGCAGATGCGCATTTCCGGCGAGCACATCGAGAAGGTGCAGGCGATTGCGCGCCAGGTCGAGGCCAAGGTGCGCGAGAACCCGCACGTGATGAACGTCAACCTGGACTGGAGCGAGCCGAGCAAGGTGGTGCGGCTGGTGATCGACCAGGAGCGTGCGCGGGCGCTGGGCGTGAGCAGTGCCCAGGTCAGCCAGTTCCTGTCCAGTTCGCTGGCCGGGCAGTCGGTGAGCGTGTACCGCGAAGGCAACCGCCAGATCGAGATGCTGCTGCGTGGCCCGGCCGATGAGCGCAACCAGCTGGAGCTGCTGTCCAGCCTGTCGATGCCGACCGCCAACGGCGGCAGCATCACGCTGTCGCAGGTGGCGACGATGGAGTACGGCTTCGAGGACGGCATCATCTGGCACCGCAACCGCCTGCCGACGGTGACCGTGCGTGCCGACATCAGCGACGGCATGCAGCCCCTGGACGTGGTGCATCAGATCCTGCCGACGCTGGATGGCATCCGTGCCGAGCTGCCGAACGGTTACCTGCTGGAAACCGGCGGTACCGTGGAGGATTCGGCACGTGGCCAGAACTCGATCAAGGCCGGCATGCCGCTGTTCCTGGTGGTGGTGGCCACGCTGCTGATGCTGCAGCTGCGCAGCTTCTCGCGTGCGGCGATGGTGCTGGTGACCGCGCCGCTGGGCATCATCGGCGCGACGTTGTTCCTGCTGCTGTTCCGCGCGCCGTTCGGCTTCGTGGCACTGCTGGGCACGATCGCGCTGGCCGGCATGATCATGCGCAACTCGGTGATCCTGATCGACCAGATCCAGCAGGACATCGATGCCGGGCATGACCGCTGGCATTCGATCATCGATGCGACGGTGCGCCGCTTCCGCCCGATCGTACTGACCGCGCTGGCGGCCGTGCTGGCGATGATTCCGCTGTCGCGCAGCGCGTTCTATGGCTCGATGGCGATCTCGATCATGGGCGGCCTGATCGTCGGCACGGTGCTGACCCTGGTGTTCCTGCCGGCGTTGTACGCGGCATGGTTCCGGGTCAAGCCGGACGAATCCGGGGCGTAATGCCCCGGGTTCTGCGGCCGGGGTCGGATCCCTTTCCCGCTGGGAATGGGCTCTGACCCCATCCACCTTGTGCACATCCACGCATGGCGTGGATCTACTGTAGCTGCAGGCCGCTCCGTAGCACTGGCAGCAGCCATTCGATGAATACCTGCACGCGTTGTGCGCGGTGCTGCCGATGCGGCTGCAGCAGGGTCACCGGCAATGGTTGCGCCACATGCTGCGGCATCACCTCCACCAATGCGCCTGACTGCAGTTCGGCCTGCACGTCGTAGCGCGGAATCTGCAGCAGCCCCAGCCCCGCCACGCAGCACGCGATCGACGCTTCTGCACTGTTCACCCGCACCCAGCCGGGCATCGGCAATGTGCGTAGCTGCGTACCCTCCTGCCACTCCCACGGTTCCACCCGCGCCGTGGTCGGTGACGCGTAGTTCACCGCCCGGTGCTGCTGCAGGTCGGCAGGTTGCTGCGGCACACCGTACTCGCGCAGGTAGGCCGGCGCGGCAACGTTGACGAAGTCGAGCTGGCCCAGCGTGCGGGCCACCAGGCTGGAATCGCCCAGCTGGCCGACCCGCAGCACCGCATCGCAGCCGTCTTCGATCAGGTTCACCGCGCGGTCGGTCATGCCCAGGTCGACTTCCACCTGCGGATGGCGCGCGAAGAAGTCGGGCAGCGCCGGGGCGATGATGCGGCGGCCGATGCGACTGGGCACGTCGATCTTCAGCAGACCCACCGGCTGCGCATCGTCCTGCCGGAACAGCGATTCGGCGTCTTCAACCTCGGCGATCAGGCGCAGGCAGCGGGCATGGAACACGTCGCCGTCGTGGGTGGTGGCCACCCGTCGGGTCGAGCGCTGCAGCAGGCGGGTGCCGAGCCGCTGCTCCAGCTCCGCAATGGCTGCCGAGACGGTGGAGCGGGGCAGGCCGAGCTGGTCGGCGGCGCGGGTGAAGCTGGAGCACTCCACCACCCGGGTGAAGATGCGGAAGCGATCGATCCGGTCCATTGTTCGCTGGCTCTGGAAGGTTAAGTCAATGCGGCGGGCTTTATCCGCATTTTCTGCACGATATCGTCGTCAGGGCAGGGTTGCCACCCCGGGCAGCCCACTTCCGAGACCGAGGCCATGACCGACCATTCCCTCAAGGGCAAGACCGTGCTGATCGCCGGTGGCGCCAAGAACCTGGGCGGACTGATCGCCCGCGACTTCGCCAGCCAGGGCGCCAAAGCCATCGTCATCCACTACAACAGCGCCGCCACCCAGGCCGATGCAGAGGCGACCGTCGCCGCCGTGCAGGCCGCTGGCAGCAAGGCGGTTGCCCTGCAGGGCGACCTGACGTCGGCGGCAGCGATGGAGCGCTTGTTCGCCGATGCCGTGGCCGCAGTCGGCCGTCCCGACATCGCCATCAATACGGTCGGCAAGGTGCTGAAGAAGCCGCTGCTGGAGATCAGCGAAGCGGAGTACGACGAGATGAGCGCGGTCAACGCCAAGGCCGCGTTCTTCTTCCTCAAGGAGGCTGGACGCCACGTCAACGACGGTGGCCGCATCTGCACCCTGGTCACCTCACTGCTGGGTGCGTTCACGCCGTTCTATTCCAGCTATGCCGGCACCAAGGCGCCGGTTGAGCATTTCACCCGCGCGGCGTCCAAGGAGTTCGGTGAGCGCGGCATCTCGGTGACTGCGATCGGGCCGGGCCCGATGGACACGCCGTTCTTCTACCCGGCCGAGAGTGCCGATGCGCAGGCGTACCACAAGACCGCGGCCGCGCTCTCGGCGTTCACCCGCACCGGCCTGACCGACATCGCCGACATCGTGCCGTGGATCCGCTTCCTGGTCACCGACGGCTGGTGGATGACCGGGCAGACCATCCTGGTCAATGGCGGTTACACCACCAAGTAAAGCAGCCACGCATGGCGTGGCTCTACAGTAGAGCCACCCCATGGGGGGCTGCCCGCAATGTGCGAAGGGAGAGGCGCCACGCGTGGCGTGGCGCTATCGGATCAGTTGAGTTTGGCCAGCACCGCGTCGGTGGCGGCCGCCGTGCTCACGGCGGAACCCCGGGCGGCTAGGTCTGCGGTGAACACGCCGTCGTCCAGCACCGCGTGCACCGCCGCTTCCACCGCTGCGGCTTCGTCCTCCAACCCCAGCGAATGGCGCAGCAGCATCGCGGCGCTGAAGATCGTCGCGTACGGATTGGCGATGCCCTTGCCAGCGATGTCCGGGGCCGAACCATGGATGGGCTCGTAGATGCCGACTGCACCGGGTTCGCCCAGCGAGGCCGACGGCAGCAGGCCGAGCGAGCCGGCCAGCATCGAGGCCTCATCGGTGAGGATGTCGCCGAACATGTTCTCGGTCACGATCACGTCGTACTCGCGCGGCTTGGCCAGCAGGTGCATGGCCATGGAATCGACCAGCTGGTGCTCCAGTGCAACGTCCGGGAATTCCTCGCGGCCGATGCGCGCGGCCACGTCACGCCACAGGCGCGAGGTCTCCAGAACGTTGGCCTTGTCCACCGAGGTGACCTTGCCGCGGCGCTGCCGGGCCAGACGGAAGGCACTGCGCAGCACGCGTTCGATCTCGGCCACGGTGTAGCGGCACAGGTCGCTGGCGCTGTCGGCGTCGCGGGTCTTGTCGCCGAAGTAGATGCCGCCGGTCAGCTCGCGTACCACCACGAAGTCCACGCCCTGCAGCAGCTCGGCCTTGATCGGCGAGGCGTGCAGCGCGGCCTCATGGGTACGCACCGGGCGCAGGTTGGCATACAGGCCCAGCGCCTTGCGGATCGCCAGCAGGCCCTGTTCCGGGCGCACCTTGGCGTTGGGATCGGACCACTTCGGGCCGCCGACCGCACCCAGCAGCACCGCGTTGGCGGCCTGGCAGGCAGTCAACGTAGAGGCCGGCAGCGGCTCGCCGTGGCGGTCGATGGCGATGCCACCGATGTCGTGCTCGCTGAAGGTGAAGGTGTGGTTGAAGCGCGTGGCGACAGACTTCAGGACGGCGACTGCCGCGGCGGCCACTTCCGGGCCGATGCCATCACCGGGCAGGACAACAATTTCAGCGTGCATGCTCACTCTCGTAGCGTTCGATTTCAGGGACACGGCCCAACAGATACCCCAACTGGTCGACGCCTTCCAGCAGGCAGGTCTGCGAGAAGCCATCCAGCGGGAAGGAATAGACGCGCCCATCGGGCGTGCGCAGCTCACGCGCGGCCACGTCGATGGTCAGCTCGTCGTCCGGGCGCTGCATCAGCGCCTGCACGTCGGCTTCGTCCAGCACGATTGGCAGCAGTCCGTTCTTCAGCGAGTTGCCGCGGAAGATGTCGGCGATCTCGCTGCTGACGATGGCGCGCAGGCCCAGATCGGTCAATGCCCACGGTGCATGCTCGCGCGAAGAACCGCAGCCGAAGTTGCGGCCCGCCAGCAGGATGCTGCGGCCGGCGTTGTGCGGCTGGTTGAAGGCGAAGTCGGCCACCGGCGAACCGTCGGCCTGCCAGCGCCAGTCATTGAACGCGTTGCGGCCCAGGCCGGCGCGTTCGGTGGTGGACAGGAACCGCGCCGGAATGATCTGGTCGGTGTCGATGTTGGTCTGGCGCAGCACCACGCTGGCCGAGGTCAGGGTACGGAAACCGGCCATCACGCCACCTCCTGTGCGAACAGTTCGCGGGTATCGGCGACGTGCCCGTTCACCGCGGCCCACGCCGCGCTCATCGGCGAGGCCAGCAGCGTGCGCGAACCAGGGCCCTGGCGGCCTTCGAAATTGCGGTTGCTGGTGCTCACGGCCAGCTGCCCGGGTGCGACCAGATCGCCGTTCATGGCGATGCACATCGAGCAGCCCGGCTCGCGCCACTCGGCACCGGCCGCGCGCACGATCTCGTGGATGCCTTCGGCCTCGGCTTCGCGCTTGACGATCTCCGAGCCCGGCACCACCAGCATGCGCACCCGGTCAGCGACGCGACGACCGCGCAGTACCTGCGCCACTTCGCGCATGTCGCTCAGCCGACCGTTGGTGCACGAACCGACGAACACCACGTCCACCGGCGTTCCGGCCAGCGCCTTGCCGGCCTGGAAATGCATGTAGTCCAGGCCCTTCTGTGCGGCGGCATCGTTGGCCGCCGGAATCGGCGCATCCACCGCGATAGCCGTGCCCGGATGGGTACCCCAGGTCAGGGTCGGGCGGATGTCGGCGGCGTCAATGTGCGCTTCGCTGTCGAAACGCGCGCCCTCATCGCTGCGCAGCTGCTGCCAGCGCGCCACGGCGGCGTCGAAATCGGCGCCCTTCGGCCCGCGCGGCGTAGCGGCGACGAAGTCGAAGGTGACCTGGTCCGGCGCCACCATGCCGGCACGCGCACCCGCCTCGATCGACATGTTGCACAGGGTCATGCGCTGTTCCATGTCCATCGCTTCGATGGTGCTGCCACGGAACTCGATGACGTGGCCGGTGCCGCCGTTGACGCCGATCACGCCGATGATGTGCAGGACCACGTCCTTGGCGCCGACGCCGGGCGCCAGCGGGCCATCGACGGTGATC
This sequence comes from Stenotrophomonas sp. YJH_SMC_64, assembly GCF_059371375.1. Lineage (NCBI taxonomy): Bacteria > Pseudomonadati > Pseudomonadota > Gammaproteobacteria > Lysobacterales > Lysobacteraceae > Stenotrophomonas > Stenotrophomonas sp. YJH_SMC_64. The sequence continues at coordinate 122,285 of NZ_JCAFUN010000006.1, forward strand.
GCGAAGGTCTTCGCCTTGCGCTGCAGCAGGCACTGCGTGGCCAGCACGTGGCCGACTTCACTGGTGCCGATGCCGAAGGCCAGTGAACCGAACGCACCGTGGGTGGAGGTGTGGCTGTCGCCGCAGACGATGGTCATGCCGGGCTGGGTGAAGCCTTGTTCCGGCGCGATCACGTGGACGATGCCGCGGTTGTCCGAGGCCATGTCGAACAGTTCGATGCCGTGTTCGGCGCAGTTGCGTGCCAGGGTGGCGACCTGCGCTTCGGACGCAGCGCTGGCGTAGGGCAACGTGCCGTCGGCGGCAGGCGGCAGGGTTGGCGTGGAGTGGTCCATCGTCGCCTTGGTGCGGTCCGGCCGGCGCGGCGACAGGCCGCGCTCGCGCAGTTCGGTGAACGCCTGCGGCGAGGTCACCTCGTGGATCAGGTGCAGGTCGATGTACAGCACGGCGGGCGCGCTGTCGGTTTCGGGAACCACCACGTGGGCGTCCCACAGTTTGTCGTACAGGGTGCGGGGTGCGGAAGTCATGCGTATGCCTGGCAGAAGTACGAAATAGCGAACATCAGTAGAGAAAGCGGAACGGTCAAGTCAGCGGCGGCGGGCGAGCACGCGCAGGCGCACGTAGTCGGCCAGCGGCTGGCCGGCGGCATTGCGCGGCAGCTCGGCCAGCAACGCGGTGGCGGCCTCGCGCACGGTAGCGCGGGCCTCGGCCGGCAGGTCGTCCAGCAGTGGTGCGGCGAAGACCCGCAGCCAGCCGGCCACGCCGGTCGGCAGTGCGGTCGGGCGCGGCGTGCACTCGATCAGTTGCACCTGGAAGCCATGCTGGCGCAGGCGGTCGGCGTAGGCATCGGCCGTCGGGAAATACCACTGGAAGGTGCTGGCGCCATGGCCGTGGGCCACGCGCGCGGCCTGTACCGCCGCGATGATCGTGGCCACGTTGCCGTGGCCACCGAATTCGGCGACAAAGCGGCCGCCGGGGCGCAGGGCGCGGCGCACGCCTTCCAGCACGCGGTCCGGAGTCGTCATCCAATGCAGTGCGGCATTGCTGAACACTGCATCGAACTCACTGTCGAACGACAGCGCGTGGCCGTCCATCACCTGCGCGTCGACACCGCGTGCGCGGGCGGCGACCACCAGTTCCGGCGAAGCATCCACGCCGTGGATGCGTGCGCCGCTCAGCGCCAGTTCGGTGCTGAGCACGCCATCGCCACAGCCCAGGTCGAGGATGCGCTCACCGGCGCGCGGGTCGAGCAGGCGCGAGACCGCGCCGCCGAGCAGCGGGACGAAGCCGGCGTCGATCGCATAGTCCTGGGCGTTCCACTGCTGGCCAGCGACGCTGGCCGGGGTGAAGGTGTCGAAGGCGCTCATGGCGGGTTCCTCAGGCGGTGGCAGGGGTGGGAACGTCGGTGCTGTTGTGGGTGGTGGCCTGGCGCTGGCGTAGCAGGCGGTTGGCTACATCCAGCCAGGCCAGCGCGGAGGCTTCGATGATGTCCTTGCTGGTGCCGGTGCCGTCGTACTCCACGCCTTCGTGGCGCACGCTCAGGTTGGCCTCACCGCGCGCATCGGCGCCGATGCCGACGCTGTGCACGTGGTAACTGTCCAGCATCAGCTGCACGCCGGTGGCGGCCGACAGTGCGCCGAACAGCGCATCGACCGGGCCGTCGCCCTGCGCGGTCTCGGCCACGCGGTTGCCATCCGGATCGGACAGTTCGACCAGTGCGTTGGCGCGGCTGCCGACATCGCTGATGGTCATCGAGGCCAGGCGGTAGCCCTGTGCGTTGGAACCGCCCTGCATCAGCGTCTGCAGATCGGCATCGGTGACCACGCGCTGCTGTTCGCACAGGCCCTTGAACTGCTCGAACACCAGCTTCAGTTCGTCTTCGTCCAGCCAGAAGCCCAGCGCACGCAGGCGAGCTTCAACGGCGGCACGGCCACTGTGGCGGCCCAGCACCATCTGCGAGTCCTCCCAACCCACGTCTTCCGGGCGCATGATTTCGTAGGTACCGCGATGGCGCAGCATGCCGTGCTGGTGGATGCCCGATTCGTGGGCGAACGCATTGGCGCCGACGATGGCCTTGTTGCGCTGTACCGGCATGCCGACCAGGCGCTGCAGCAGCTGCGAGGTGCCGACGATGCGCGGGGTGTTGATCGAACTGTCCTGCTCGTAGAAGGCCTGGCGCACCTTCAGCACCATCGCGATCTCTTCCAGCGAACAGTTGCCGGCGCGTTCGCCGATGCCGTTGATGGTGCACTCGACCTGGCGCGCGCCGCCTTCGATGGCGGCCAGCGAGTTGGCCACGGCCAGGCCCAGGTCGTTGTGGCAGTGCGCGCTGAAGATCACGTTGGCCGCGTTCGGCACGTCGGCGACGCCGGCGATGACCTGCTGGAACATCGCGCGGATTTCTTCCGGCGTGGTGAAGCCGACGGTGTCGGGCAGGTTGATGGTGGTGGCGCCGGCGGCGATCGCCACGCGCGCGACTTCGATCAGGTAGTCCAGCTCGGTACGGGTGGCATCCTCGGCCGAGAACTCGACATCGTTGATATAGGAACGGGCCAGCGATACGTGCTTGCGTACCGACTCCAGTACCTGTTCGCGGGTCATGCGCAGCTTGTGCTCGCGGTGCAGCGGGCTGGTCGACAGGAACACATGCAGGCGCGGGTTGGCCGCGGCTTCCAGTGCGCGTGCCGAGGTCTCGATATCGGCCTGCAGGCAGCGTGACAGCACCGCCAGGGTCAGGCTCGGGCGGCGCAGTTCGCGGCCGATCAGTGCCATCGCTTCGCGGTCGGACTGCGAGCTGGCCGGGAAGCCGGTCTCGATGATGTCCACGCCCAGTTCGTCCAGCGCACGCGCCATCACCAGCTTCTGCGGCGGGCTCATGCTGCAGCCGGGGGACTGCTCGCCGTCACGCAGGGTGGTGTCGAAGATGCGGATGCGCGGGGTGGTAATTCGTTCGATGGTGGTCACAGGGAAATCTCCTCGACAGCGGGCGTTGCGGCTTGCAGGTGGGAAGGGGAAGGCATGGGGGAGGGCGGCGCGCTGGCCTTGGCGGGCGAGCGGGGTGTTTCGCTGCGCCGTCGCCGTGGCTTGCGCGGCGGGCGCGGTCGGATGTCGGTTAGCAGGCCGGCCAGCACACCGGCATCGATGTTCCCGCCGGAGACCACCGCGCACTTGCGGCGGCCCGCGACGCGGCGGCCAGCGGCCAGCGCCAGCGCGCCGGCACCCTCGGCAATGATGTGTTCTTCCAGTGCCAGCCGGACCAGGGTTTCGCGCAGTTCGGCTTCGCGCACGATCACCACATCGTCCAGCAGCGAGGTGCATAGGCGACGGGTCAGGAAGCCGGGGATCTTCACCCGCACGCCGTCGGCCAGCGAGGCGACGGGTGCGATCTCGCGCACGTCGCCGCGGATCGCGCGTGCCATCGAATCAACGCCTTCCACCTGCGCGCCGACCACGCGCACGCCCTGTGATTTCAGCGCCAGGGCCACGCCGGAAGCCAGGCCACCGCCACCGATCGGCACGATCACCACGTCCGGGGCATGCGCGGCCAGCTCGATGCCGACCGTGCCCTGGCCGGCGATCACGTCGGCATCGTCGAACGCGGACAGGAAGCGGTAGCCGTGGCGTTGTGCCAGTTCGACCGCGAAGGCGTAGGCTTCGTCATAGCTGTTGCCGTGCTGGCGCACGGTCGCGCCCCAGTGGGCGACGCCGGCGATCTTGGTGGCGGGTGCACCATGCGGCATCACAGTGATGGCCGGCACATCCAGGCGATAGGCGGCCCAGGCCACGCCCTGGGCGTGGTTGCCGGCCGAGGCGCAGATCACCGGCCGGGTGTCGCCGCGTTCGCGGCCGGCCAGCAGTGCATTCAATGCGCCGCGTACCTTGTAGGAACCGGTGCGCTGCAGGTTCTCCAGCTTCAGCCAGGTACCGAAGCGTTCGGCGTGGTGCAGCGGGGTGGGCGGCAGGAAGCGGCGCAGGCGGGCCTGCGCTGCCAGGACGTCGGCGACGCTTACGTCGCCGACATCGCTTTCCTGGCTGGTGTCAGCGGCCGGCATGGGCCACCGGCGCGGTACGGAAGACCGCCGCATGCGGGCACGGGCGGCGAAGAAGACGCCTCCGTACCGGCACCGTGGTCGCTACGGTACGGGTGTTCATGGCGATACTCCTTCCACGGCGGTGACCTGCACGGACACGCAGTCGTAGATCTTCTCGATCTGCCGGCACAGCGTTTCCGCCGGGCGCTGGCCATCGACGACCAGCTGCAGGTGCCAGCGGCCATCGTCGGCGGCCACCGGTGCGCCGCTGATCGCACGCGGCGCAAAGCCGCGGCGTTCTGCCATGCCGATCACGCGCAGCAGCGCGCCCTCGGCCGGGTGCAGCACCAGGTCAAGCCGGTATTGCATTGGGGGTCTCCTGGCGGGCGTGGGCGGGATTGCTTTCCAGCATCGTGCTGTTGGCGGTGTTCGGCGGCACCAGCGGCCACACGTTGGCGCGTGCATCGATGGCCACGTGCAGCAGCGCCGGGCCGGGCTCGGCCAGCAGCGCGGCCAGGCCGCCTTCCACGTCGTCGCGGTTGTCGATGCGGGTGGCGGCAATGCCGAACACCTGCGCCAAGGCTACGAAGTCCGGGTTGTCGGACAGGTCGATCTCGCTGTAACGCTCGGCGAAGAACAGTTCCTGCCACTGCCGCACCATGCCCAGCGAGCTGTTGTCCAGCAGCACGATCTTCACCGGCAGGCGGCAGCGGGCGATGGTCGCCAGCTCCTGCACGTTCATCATGAAGCTGCCGTCGCCGGACACCAGTACCACGGTGCGCTCCGGGCAGGCGAACTGCGCACCCATCGCCGCTGGCAGGCCGAAGCCCATCGTGCCCAGTGCGCCACTGGTCAGGTGGTTGCGGGGATGGTTGAAGCGGCAGTGCTGGGCCACCCACATCTGGTGCTGGCCGACATCGCAGGCGATCACCGCATCGGCCGGGGCCAGCTCGCTCAGTCGCTTCAGCAGCGCCGGGGCGTAGATGTGCTGGCCCGGTGCGTCGTAGCGGGCGGCGAAGCGGTCGCGGTGCTGCGCACAGCGCTTGCGCCACGCGTCCTGGTGGGCCTTGGGGGAGGGGAAGGCCGCACGCAGGGCGCGGATGGCGTGACCGACATTGCCAGGCACGGCGACGTCGGCACTGCGCAGCTTGGAGATCTCGTAGGCGTCCGCATCGATGTGGACGACGCGGGCAAATGGCGCGAACTCGGCCAGCTTGCCGGTGGCGCGGTCATCGAAACGCGCACCCAGCACCAGCAGCAGGTCGCTTTCCTGCACCGCCATGTTGGCTGCGCGGGTGCCGTGCATGCCCAGCATGCCCAGCGACTGCGGATGGTGGGCCGGCAGTGCACCCAGGCCGCGCAGGGTCATCACGGTGGGGATGGCACTGGCCTCGACGAAGTCGCGCAGGTCCTGCACGGCATCGCCCAGGGCGATGCCACCACCTGCGTAGACCACCGGCTTCTCGGCCGCCGCCAGCGCGGCGATGGCCTCGGCGATGGCGGCCTCGGCCGGCGCCGGCGGCGGTTCGACGCTGCTGGGCACGTGCGCCGGCAGATGGCTGGCATCGGCCAGCTGCACATCCTTGGGCAGGTCGATCAGCACCGGGCCTGGGCGACCCTCACGGGCAATGCGGAACGCATCGGCCACCACGCGCGGCAGGTCATCGACGCTGCGCACCAGCCAGCTGTGCTTGACGATCGGCATCGTCAGGCCGAACACATCCAGTTCCTGGAAGGCGTCGGTGCCCAGCAGCGGCGTGCCGACCTGGCCGGTGATGCAGACCATCGGTACCGAATCCAGCATCGCATCGGCAATGCCGGTCACCAGGTTCGAGGCGCCCGGGCCGGAGGTGGCCACGCAGACGCCCACCTGGTTGCTGGCGCGGGCGAAGCCGTTGGCGGCCAGCGCCGCGCCCTGCTCATGGCGTACCAGGATGTGCTTCAGCGACGAATCCACCAGCGCGTCGTAGAACGGCATGATGGTGCCACCGGGATAGCCGAACAGCGTGCGGACGCCTTCGGCCTCCAGCGCCTGGGTCAGCCAGCGCGCGCCGTTGGGCGGCGCGCTGCGATGTGTCGAAGAGTTCATGGGGGAACCTTGCAAAGCGGGTGGGGGAGGCCGCGTGGTTACGCGGCCTGTCCTTGCAACCAGACCATCTTGGCGCGCAGTTCCTTGCCCACCTTTTCGATCGGGTGCTCCAGGTCGGCCTGCTTGAACCTGTTGTAGTTCGGCAGGCCCGCTTCGTACTCGGCCACCCAGTTCTTGGTGAAGGTGCCGTCCTGGATGTCCTTCAGCACCTCCTTCATGCGCTCCTTGGTGCCGGCATCGATCACGCGCGGGCCGCTGACGTAGTCGCCGTACTGCGCGGTCTCCGAGATGAACTCCAACATGCGCGAGATACCGCCTTCATAGAACAGGTCCACGATCAGCTTCAGTTCGTGCAGTACTTCGTAATAGGCGATCTCCGGCTGGTAGCCGGCTTCCACCAGGGTCTCGAATCCGGCCTGCACCAGCGCCGAGGCACCGCCGCACAGCACCGCCTGCTCGCCGAACAGATCGGTCTCGGTCTCTTCCTTGAAGGTGGTCTGGATCAGGTTGGCGCGCGCACCGCCGAGGCCGGCCGCATAGGCCTGCGCATGCTGCGCGGCCTTGCCGCTGATGTCCTGGTAGACCGCCCAGATGCACGGCACGCCACGGCCGATCTCGTACTCACGGCGCACCAGTGCGCCGGGGCCCTTCGGCGCGACCAGCACCACGTCCAGGTCGGCACGCGGCTCGATCATCCCGTAATGCACGTTCAGGCCATGCGCGAACAGCAGGCATGCACCCTGTTTCATGTTCGGCGCCAGCACGTCGTTGTAGAGCTTCTTCTGCACCATGTCCGGGGTCAGCACGGCAACCAGGTCGGCGTCCTTCACTGCCTCGGCGGGCGCGATCACGGTGAAGCCATCGGCCTGCGCCTTGGCTTCGGTCGGGCCGCCCGGACGCAGGCCTACCACCACGTCGAAGCCGGATTCGCGCAGGTTCAGTGCGTGGGCGCGGCCCTGGCTGCCGTAGCCGATGACGGCGATCTTGGTCTGGGGCAGGTCGTTGGTGCTCATGGGGGAGGTTCCTTGCGGTGGGAAGAAAAAAGAACGGCCGGTCGTCGAGGTGACGTGCCGGCCGGTCAGGGGAAAGCGGTGGAGGAGGAGGCGCCGCGCATCGCACAGGCGCAGCCACCACGAGGCGTGGTGGTGCAGGTCCGGGTTGTGCGATGAGCGTTGGTCATGGTGGTTGCGTCTGAAACCAGGTTCTGAAATGAAAAAACCCGCACCGGGGCGGGTGCGGGTTTTTGAAGAGTTCCGGTGTGTGTGTGTTGCTTACACGCTGGCTCGTCCCGCACCTGTTGGTTGGGTAATAAGTACGAGCACAAGAATCGAACGCAGCGAAGCGGCGCCGGTGTCGGCGGCTTCGATGTGGGTTCGCGGTGGCGTGTTGTGATGCAACATGTGATCGAGAGAAACACAGCCATTTCGACGATGTCAACCCTCGCGACGGATTTTCTATCGGTTTCCGCTGCATCCAGCGCAATCGCTTGCGGCACAAGGATGGTTGCTGCTGAAAGTGTTTCGGTGAACCCGAATTCACTCCTTTCGGGGCGGTTTTTGCGCGGAATCCGGTGGATTTTTCCGCCCAAGGATCAACGTCCATGACGTCTGTCCGATACCGCGTGAAGGCCGCAGCGGCGAAGATCGGGGAACCACCCGTCCATCGGAACCCGACCGTGTCCCGACGCCTTGCCCGTTCCCTGCTCGCCGCCGCCGTACTGGCTGCCGTACCCGCGCTGTCCTTCGGCGCCGACCGCATCACCGGCCACACCTTCGCCACCCGTTCGGAGGTGATCGCCCCGCATGCGATGGCCGCGACCTCGCAACCACTGGCCACCCAGATCGCGCTGGACGTGATGAAGGGCGGCGGTTCGGCAGTGGACGCGGCGATTGCCGCCAACGCCGCGCTCGGCCTGATGGAGCCGACCGGCAACGGCATCGGCGGCGACCTTTTCGCCATCGTGTGGGACCCGAAGACGCAGAAGCTCTACGGCTACAACGGCTCGGGCCGCTCGCCGAAGTCGCTCACCCTGGGCGAGTTCCAGCGCCGTGGCCTGAAGGACATCCCGGCCACCGGTCCACTGCCGGTGTCGGTGCCGGGTGCCGTCGACGGCTGGTTCGCGCTGCACGACCGCTTCGGTCGCAAGCCGATGGCCGACAACCTGGCGCCGGCCATCCGCTACGCCCGCGAGGGTCACCCGGTGGCCGAGGTGATCGCCTACTACTGGGACCGTTCGGTACCCAAGTTGTCGCAGTACCCGGGCTTCAAGGAGCAGTTCACGATCAACGGCCACGCCCCGCGCAAGGGCGAGATGTGGAAGAACCCGAACCTGGCCAGCACCCTGCAGAAGATCGCCGACGGTGGCCGCGACGCCTTCTACAAGGGCGAGATCGCCCACACCATCGGTGACTACTTCAAGGCCAATGGTGGCTACCTGAGCTACCAGGACATGGTTGACCATCATGGCGAGTGGGTCGAACCGGTCAGCAGCAACTACCGTGGCTACGACGTGTGGGAACTGCCGCCGAACAGCCAGGGCATCGCCGCACTGCAGATCCTCAACGTGCTGGAAGGCTACGACTTCTCGAAGATCCCGTTCGGTTCACCGGAACACGTGCACCTGTTTGTCGAAGCGAAGAAGCTGGCCTTTGCCGACCGTGCGCGTTTCTACGCCGACATGGCGTTCCAGCCGGCACCGGTGCAGAAGCTCATCTCCAAGGAGTACGCCGCGCGGCGTCGTGCGCTGATCTCGATGGACAAGGCGTTGAAGGAAGTGCAGCCGGGCACGCCGAAGCAGCTGGAGGAGGGCGACACGATCTACATGACCGTGGCCGACGCCGACGGCATGATGGTTTCGCTGATCCAGTCCAACTACCGTGGCATGGGCAGCGGCATGGCACCGCCCGGTCTGGGTTTCATCCTGCAGGACCGTGGCGAGATGTTCGTGCTGCAGAAGAACCATCCCAACGGCTACGCGCCGGGCAAGCGTCCATTCCAGACCATCATTCCGGGGTTCATCACCAAGGGCGGCAAGCCGTATGCCAGCTTCGGCGTGATGGGCGGCGCGATGCAGCCGCAGGGCCATGCGCAGATCGTGATGAACCTGGTGGATTTCGGGATGAACCTGCAGGAAGCCGGTGATGCGCCGCGCATCCAGCATGAAGGTTCCACCGAGCCGACCGGCCAGGCCACGGCGATGACCGACGGCGGCGAAGTGAATCTGGAGACCGGCTTCCCCTACGAGACGGTGCGTGCGCTGATGCGCAAGGGGCATCGCATCGTGTTCGCCGATGGGCCTTATGGCGGGTACCAGGCGATCATGCGCGATCCCGAGAGCGGGGTTTATTACGGAGCTTCGGAGAGTCGCAAGGATGGGCAGGCGGCGGGGTACTGAGTTTCCCGGCCAACGGGCTGAGCCCCCTCTGCGGTGGTGGCAGTGATACGGGGCTTGGCCGGGCGGGTGGATTGTCTGGGGGCCGCTGCAAGTACGTCCATGTAAGCTCGGTCGCCGCATCCATGCGGCTCACGCCCCCAGCCAACCCACCCGCCCGGCCACGGACAGTTTCCTGCGGCCGCCACCGCAGGAAGAGAAAGAAGAAGATCAAAAGCAAAGACAACAGCAACAGCAACAGCAACAGCCGCGCGCTGTGGGTTGGGGTCGGATCCGTTTTCCGAAGGAAAACGGATCCGACCCCTTCTTGTTTTCCGATACACCTGATCCACGCGTGGCGTGGATCTACTGCCGTCACCGGGAGATTGTCGGAGGCGGGGAGGGGGCCGATGGCGGGACCGTCCACGGCATGGATGCCGTGGCCGAGCCTACAAGGACGTACTTGCGGCGTGTCCCGCCATCGGCCCCCTCCCCGCCAGACCCTCAGAGTCCCAGAGCCGCTTTTGCTGTTGCCGTTGCTTGAAAGAAGCGGTGCAGCCGCAGGCTGCAAAACCCCCTCAATCCTGATCGTGCGCGCGCGCTGCCTCCGCCTGGGTCTCCTCCTGCGCCGCCATCTCGCGTGCGATCCACGCATCGATCATGTGCCGCTGGCGCTGCGCCTGCCGCCGCTCCCGCGTGTACTCCTGGTCCAGCACCCGGTACAGCGACACCATCACCAGCACCATCAGCAGCGCGAATGGCAATGCCGCGATCGTGATCATGCCCTGCAGCGCGTCCAGACCTCCGGCCAGCAGCAACGCCGCTGCGATCAGTGCCACCGCAATGCCCCAGGCCAGCTTGCGCTTCAACGGTGGGTCGCCGGCCTCGTCGGTGGACATGCTGGCCAGCACCAGGACCGCCGAATCGGCCGAGGTCACGAAGAAGATCATCAGCAGCACCAGCGCGATGCACGACAGCAACAGCGGTAGCGGCATGCTGTCGAACAGTGTGAACAACACCGTCTCGTAGCCATTGCCAAGCGCCTGCACCAGATCGGCGTGGCCGAAGATCTGTGCCCACAACGCAGTGCCGCCGAACACCGCGAACCAGAAGAAGCCCAGCAGCGTCGGTGCGAGCACGACGCCGATCACGAACTCGCGCACGCTGCGGCCGCGCGAGATGCGCGCAATGAACGATCCCACGAACGGCGCCCACGAGATCCACCAGGCCCAGTAGAAGATCGTCCAGTCCGCCACCCAGGTGCTGCCGGAGAACGGTGACATGCGCAGGCTCATCGTCACCAGCTGGTTGAGGTAGGAGCCCAGGGTGGTGGTGAACGTATCGAAGATGAAGCCGGTCGGCCCCAGCACCAGCAGGATGGCCGCCAGCAGGGCAGCCAACGCCAGGTTGAAGTTGGACAGCCACTTCACACCTCGCTCCACGCCACTGGCGGTGGAGGCCATGTACAGCACGAAGGCGACGGCAATGATGGTCATCTGCACGGCGACGGTAGCCTGCACGCTGAAGACGCGTTCGATACCGGCAGCAATCTGGATGGTGCCGAAGCCGAGCGTGGTGGCGACACCGATCGCGGTGGCAACTACGGCGGCGATGTTGACCACCCGACCGATCCAGCCGCGATGGTGGCGGCCGATGATCGGCTGCAGCATGTCGCTGACCAGGCCGCGTCCATTGCGGTTGAACTGGAACCAGGCCATCGCCAGGCCGATCAGTGCGTAGATCGCCCACGGGTGCAGGCCCCAGTGGAAGAACGCATAGCGCATCGATGCGCGCGCCGCATCCAGGCTTTGCGGCGCCAGGCCTTCCGGCGGCTTGCTGAAATGCGAGATGGGCTCGGCCGCACCCCAGAACACCAGGCCGATGCCCATGCCGGCGGCGAACAGCATCGACATCCAGCTGGCACGCGAGAACTCGGGTTCGGCGTCCTCGCCGCCGATGCGCAGATTGCCGAAGCGGCCGAACGCCAGGTACATCAGGAACACCAGCGCCAGGAACACCACCAGCAGGTACAGCCAGCCGACACTGCGGATGACTTCCGCCAGCATCGACTGGACCACGGTGTTGAAGGGGCCGGGGGCGATACCGGCGAGCAGCACCAGCAGCAGAACCAGTGCGATGGAAACGCGAAACACCATGAAGGAGCTTCTCCGATCAAGGGGGATTGAGGGGAGCGAGCAGAGCTTGCGGCGAAGGGCCGGCGGCATGCAGCACGGACCGGGCAGGGGCCGCGAAGGCGGCGGGGAACGCATCGATCTCAGCAACGCGATGGCGTGCACGTTACTGAACGCGGCGTCATGGTTCCGTTAACGAATGGCGACCTGGTCCCGGAGGCGGGCGGTCTATGCTCTAATGCGCACCAAGAAGCGGGGGTACCGGGCCATGTGGCCACGGTTGAGACAGTCCCTTGGAACCTGATCCGGCTCATACCGGCGTAGGGAAGCTTTGCAATGCAGCCGTGCCCGGACTCCGCCCAAGGACCGTCCGTGCGCGGGTGCCGTGCGCCGCCGCTTCGTCCCTGACCTTCCTGGACGATGCCCGATGAACGCACAGCTCTCCGCCCTGCAGCAACAGGCCCAGCAACTCTCCGCATCCGTGACCCGGCCCATTCCCGGCTCGCGCAAGATCCACGTGCCCGGTTCACGCCCGGATCTGCAGGTGCCGATGCGCGAGATCGCGCTGACCCGTACGCCGACGCTGTTCGGCGGCGAAGAGAATGCGCCGGTGACCGTTTACGACACGTCGGGCCCGTACACCGACCCGGAGGTGCGCATCGATCTTTCCGCCGGTTTGCCGGCACTGCGTCGCGGCTGGGTGGAAGAGCGCGGTGATACCGAGCAGCTCGAAGGACTGAGTTCTTCGTTCGGTCGCGATCGCGAGCATGACCCGAAGCTTGACGCGGTGCGTTTCCCCGCGCGCAGCCTGCCACGCCGCGCACGCGCCGGTGCCAACGTCACCCAGATGCACTACGCGCGCCGCGGCATCATCACCCCGGAAATGGAATTCGTCGCCATCCGCGAGAACCAGCGCCTGGACGCGATCCGCGATGCCGGCCTGCTGCAGCAGCACCCGGGCGAAGCGTTCGGTGCGTCGATCCAGAAGATCATCACCGCGGAGTTCGTGCGCGACGAAATCGCCCGTGGCCGTGCGGTGCTGCCCAACAACATCAACCACCCGGAAAGCGAGCCGATGATCATCGGCCGCAATTTCCTGACCAAGATCAACGCCAACATCGGCAACAGTGCGGTGTCTTCCGGCATCGCCGAGGAAGTGGAGAAGCTGGTGTGGGCGATCCGCTGGGGCGGTGACACGGTGATGGACCTGTCCACCGGCAAGCACATCCACGAGACGCGCGAATGGATCATCCGCAACTCGCCGGTTGCGATCGGTACCGTGCCGATCTACCAGGCCCTGGAGAAGGTTGACGGCCGCGCCGAGGCACTGACCTGGGAGATCTTCCGCGACACCCTGATCGAGCAGGCCGAGCAGGGCGTGGACTACTTCACCATCCACGCCGGCGTGCTGCTGCGCTACGTGCCGCTTACCGCCAAGCGTGTTACCGGCATCGTCAGCCGCGGCGGCTCGATCATGGCCAAGTGGTGCCTGGCGCACCACAAGGAGAACTTCCTCTACACGCATTTCGAAGACATCTGCGAAATCATGAAGGCCTACGACGTGACCTTCTCGCTGGGCGACGGCCTGCGCCCGGGTTGCATCGCTGATGCCAACGACGCGGCGCAGTTCGGCGAACTGGAAACGCTGGGTGAACTGACGAAGATCGCCTGGAAACACGATGTGCAGACCATGATCGAAGGCCCCGGCCACGTGCCGATGCAGCTGATCAAGGAAAACATGGACAAGCAGCTGCGCGAATGCGGCGAAGCGCCGTTCTACACGCTGGGGCCGCTGACGACCGACATCGCGCCGGGCTACGACCACATCACCAGTGCGATCGGCGCGGCGATGATCGGCTGGTTTGGCACGGCCATGCTCTGCTACGTGACGCCGAAGGAGCACTTGGGCCTGCCCAACCGCCAGGACGTGCGTGACGGCATCATGGCTTACCGCATTGCCGCGCACGCGGCCGACCTGGCCAAGGGGCATCCGGGCGCACAGGTACGCGACAACGCGCTGAGCAAGGCGCGCTTCGAGTTCCGCTGGGAGGACCAGTTCCACCTGGGCCTGGATCCGGAAAAGGCCAAGGAATTCCACGACGAGACGCTGCCGAAGGACGCGCACAAGCTGGCCCACTTCTGCTCGATGTGCGGACCGCACTTCTGTTCGATGAAGATCACCCAGGACGTGCGCGACTACGCCGAGGCCGGCATGAAGGAGAAGTCGCAGGAGTTCCGTGCTGGCGGGGCCGAGGTCTACCGCCAGGGGTGACGGGTAACGGGTAGTGCCGGCCGCCGGCCGGCATTCCGTCGTGCACGGGACCGGGGAGAGTGCTGGTCAATGGCCGGCACTACCGTTCATCACGCCGCGCCCGGCTATCCTCCGCGCATCGCCCAGGGGAAAGGACGCCATGCCCGTTGCCACGACCACCCGCTGGCTGGCCATCGCCCGCCGCCATCCTTCGGCCTGGCTCCTGGCCGCCCAGTTGATCGCGGTGCTGCTGTATCCCGCCCTCGATGACACCGCCGCTGGCCGGGCGGCGCTGGGCATGTTCGGCATGGCGGTACTCGGCCTGGCGCTGTGGGTGGTCCAGCGCAGTCCGTTGGGAACCTGGCTGGCATTGCTGCTGGCCATTCCATCGGTGGTGTTCTCGCTGGCTGGCGCCCTGCTTGACCGCAGCGCGCTGCTGACCACCGCGCAGCTGCTGGAAAGCCTGCTGTACTTCTATACGGCCGGGGCATTGATCGCCTACATGCTGCAGGACCATCGAGTAACACGCGACGAACTGTTCGCGGCCGGGGCAACTTTCACCCTGCTGGCCTGGGGGTTCGCCTTTGCATTCGCGGTGTGCCAACAGTGGTATCCAGGCAGTTTCCAAGGTGCGACTGCTGGCCCCGAGCGCAGTTGGATGGAGCTGCTTTATCTGAGCTTCAGCTTGTTGTCCGGAGTTGGATTGAGTGACGTCGTGCCGTTGCACCCGCAGGCACGGGCCCTGGTGATGCTCGAACAGTTCGCAGGCGTCATGTATATCGGCCTTGTGGTGTCGCGTCTGGTCGGATTGACCATGCTTCGGCGCATGTGAAAATGAACGCCAGATAAAAATTTCGCGCCCAAAAGGGCGCGAATGGTGATGCAGATTATGTGAATGCGTCGGCGAGAGAGAGCCTGAGTGTCGACCCCGTCATAGGCGGGGTAACCGGCTTAGGCTAATATCCGGGGGCGTTATTGTTTTTGCGGTATGCGCCGATGCTTTGTGCGGAATCTGGCTTTTCGATGGCCCTGTCCAGGGACGGTGGGGACGGTATTGCTGGTGAGCCCTGCCCAGGTCCCGTCCCTACTGTATAGCGGAAAATGAACAGCAGCGAACTCACGCCCATTGACGCCGACCGCGTGCAGGTCGGCGACTGTGTCATCACCTTGTCCTCGCGTGAGGTCGAGGTTGAAGGCGCGCGCCGTCCGCGACGGCTGACGCCGAAAGCGCTGGGCGTACTTCGCGTGTTGATGCGGCAGCCTGGGCGCGTGGTCACCCGTGAAGAGCTGTTTGCCGAGGTCTGGCCCGATACGTTGCCGACCAATGACGTGCTGACCCAGGCCGTCACCCAGCTGCGCAAGGCGTTCGCCAACGACGACGACAATGGCCAGGCCTACATCGAGACCATCGCCAAGAGCGGCTATCGGCTGCTGGTACCGGTGCAGGCGCTGGACGACTTCGAGCCGGTGGCGGAAGTGGACGCGCTGGCCATTGCGGATGTGATGCCGTCGCCGGACGGTGCCGGCACGATTCCGGCGCTGGCCGTGCAGGCAGCGCCTTCACGCCGGCGTGGCTGGCGCCAGCTGCGCCGCCAGCTGTTGTGGGTGCTGGGTGTGATGATGCTGGCCGCGCTGCTGGTCATGGCCACATTGTTGCTGCGGCGCGGGCCGGAGCCGAGTTCACCGGTGGATGCAGCGGTCGAGAACGGCGTGCGGGTGATCGGCAGCCCGCAGCGTCCCTATCGCCTGATCACCGCCACCAGTGGTTTTGAAACCTATCCCACACTTTCGCCGGACGGCTCCCAGGTTGCCTACGAAGGCGCCAACGAGGATGGCGCCGGAGGTGGTGTGATCAAGGTGCAGACCTCGGGCAATGCGCCGGCCCGGCAGCTGGCGCTGCCGCCCAAGGGGGCCAGTGACCGTTTCCCGAGCTGGTCACCGGACGGGCGCGAGATCGCTTTTGCCCGCTTTGGAGCCGACGGCGGTTGCCAGGTGCTGATCGCCAGCGCCACTGGCGGCGGCGTGCGCCAGGCGACCCGTTGCGATGGAACCGAGCTGCTCAGCTTCGACTGGACACCGGATGGCCGCGGCCTGGTCTTTGGCAGCATGGTGGGCCGCTATGCCCATCGCGGCATCCGTGTGCTCGACCTGGCCAGCGGCCAGTGGCGGGCGTTGGACTACGCGGTCGATCAGGATGATTTTGACTACGCGCCACGCTACTCGCCCGACGGCAAGTGGCTGGTGTTCGTGCGCAATCCACAGATGGGCGACCTGTGGCGGATGCCGGCCGGAGGCGGTGAGCTGGAGCAGTTGACCAACGAATCCGCCGAACAGCGTGGCTGGGCCTGGCTGGGCGATGGGCGCAGCATCGTGTTCGGCCGGCGCGTGGACAGCGAGGTGCGGTTGTACTACCTGGACGTGGAGCGCCGCACCTTGCGTGATGCCGGCCTCGACGACGCACAATGGCCTGCGGTGTCGCGCCACGGCGACGTGCTGGCCTTCGTTCACCGCCGTGCCCAGTTCGGCGTGTTCAAGGTGCCGATGGCCGGCGGCAGCGCCGAGCGGCTGTTCGCGTCCAGTGGGCGCGACGGGCAGCCGATGGCGGCGCCCGACGGTCGCCAGCTGGTCTTCACCTCCGATCGTTCCGGCAGTTTCGCGCTGTGGTGGGCGGACATGCAGCGGCCCGACTCACTGCGGCCGATCGAGGGCCTGCGTCCGGAGGGGCGGCAGGCGCCGGACTGGTCGGCCGACAGCCGCCAGCTGCTGGTGGTCGGGCGTGACGAGCATGGGCGTACCGTTGTCTACGAGATCGCCCCGCGCGACGAGCACCTGCAACCGCTGCCGGTTCCGGTGGATCAGCCGCTGCAGGCCCTGTACGGGGCAACCCCGGAGCAGCTGCTGGTAGTCGAGCGCGATGCGGAGCAACGCACCCGGTTGAGCCTGTTCGATCGCAGCGTGACCCCCTGGCGCCGCCTGGCCAGTATCGACGGCGTCTCCCAGGCGCGTTTCGATCGGGGCGATGGCCGCGTGCTGTTCACACGCCTGGCGTCCGGCGGCTTGTGGTCGGTGGATGCGGCACTGTCCCCGGCCAGCGTGCAGCAGGTCAGTGAAGACCGGCCCAGCCGATGGCGCTATCGCACCTGGACGGTGGCGGGCACCGGTGGTATCGGCTATCTCGGCAACTCGACCGAATGCGGTACGACCTTGATCCATATCCAGGCCGGCACCGAAGCCCCCGAGCGCTGCCTGGACCGGCAGCGGCTCAGCGCGGGCAACGGCATCAGTGCCAGCGCCGATGGCCGGGATCTGTACGTCGCCCTGGCGGTCAGCGATGGTGCCGACATCGGCGTCATGCAGCTGCCCCAGTCGACGCCAGCACTGTTCCCGGCCTTTCTCAAGTCATTGATCCTGAAGAAAAATATCTCTTCGTGATTTTTTCGTGGAGTTCTCGCCGCGAATTCGTGGCGATCTCGGTGGATTTTCCTGACGGGCTGACGCCTGATTAGGCAAAACGGAAGCCTGTATCAGGCAAACCCGTGGTGCCCCATGCGTCAACTCTCGCTGGCCGATCGTGGCCAAACCGTCTCCCTCGACAAGGCGCTGGACGATCTCGCGCCGACCTGCATGGGCGTGGCCCGGCTCGGCAGCCTGCAGACGGCAGGGTCAAGCTTCACTGTCTGGCTGCAGGTGCGGGGCAGTTCCTGGGTGGAAGCCAAGGAAGGGCGTTTCCGCCTGCGCCATGGCGAGTGGATTGCCTTCGAGAAGGAGTCGCGCCCGTTGGTGCAGGCCGGCCGTAACGGACTGTGCGTGGGCCTCAGCCTGACTGCGGAGGCGATGCGGGTGCTGTCCGAGATGGCCGACTGCGGCCTGTATGCCGGTCGTGGTCGCATGAGCCGCGGTGACGCCCGCGTTGCCCTGCGCCTGTGGCGCGATGCGCTCGACAGCGGCCTGCCAGCGCAGGCGCTGCGCCCGCTGTTGTTGCATCTGGCCGGCCTGCAGCGTGACCTGGCCGACAACGTACAGCGCTGCCCCGGTCGCTCACGCAGCCGCAAGCGCCAGGTGTTCGGCCGCATGCAGCGCGCCCGTCTCTATCTGGAGGGCAACAGCCACCGCGTGGTGCGGATCGGCGAGCTGGCCGAGCTGACCAACTTCTCCAGCTGGTACCTCTCCAAGACCTTCCAGAGCCTGTATGAAGAGAGCCCCCAGTCGCTTTCGGCACGGTTGCGCCTGGAGCGGGCCGCCGATCTGCTGCGCGACACCGACATGATGGTGGGCGAGGTCGCCGCGGCCAGCGGATTCGACAACTGCTGCAGCTTCGCGCGGGCCTTCCGCGCCCGTTACGGGCAGTCTGCTTCCCGGTTCAGGGAAAACGGCGGCTTGCTCCCGCCACACTCTGCAAAGTCTACGGTTGGGTCGCGCAAATACAGCATCGCAACGCAATCGTAACGTGCTGGAGCGTTTTAACACGCTACTAACACGTACCTTGGAGAGATT
This sequence comes from Stenotrophomonas sp. YJH_SMC_64, assembly GCF_059371375.1. Lineage (NCBI taxonomy): Bacteria > Pseudomonadati > Pseudomonadota > Gammaproteobacteria > Lysobacterales > Lysobacteraceae > Stenotrophomonas > Stenotrophomonas sp. YJH_SMC_64. The sequence goes on from NZ_JCAFUN010000006.1 coordinate 140,649, forward strand.
GATGAACGTTCGCACCCCTGCCGTGCGGCTGGGCCTGCTGCCCGCCGGCATCGCGCTGGCGCTGGCACCGGCATTTGCTTCCGCACAGGAAGCCAGTGCCCCGACCACCCTTGATCGCCTGGAAGTCACCGGCTCCCGCATCCGCTCGGTGGATGTGGAAACCTCCCAGCCGGTCCTCACCGTAAGCCATGAGGACATCCAGCGTTCGGGCCTGGTCAGCGTCGGCGACCTGCTGCAGAACCTGTCCGTGGCAGGCACCCAGACCTTCAGCAAGGCGGCCGTGCTGGCGTCCAACCCGGAACAGGGCGGCCAGTACGTCAGCCTGTACAACCTGGGTGAGCAGCGCACGCTGGTGCTGGTCAACGGCAAGCGCTGGAGCACCAGCCTGGCCGGCTTCACCGACATGTCGACCATCCCGACCTCGCTGATCGAGCGCATTGAAGTCCTGAAGGACGGCGCCTCGGCGATCTACGGTTCCGACGCCATCTCCGGCGTGGTCAACATCATCCTGCGCAAGAACTTCGACGGCGCCGAGGCCAGTGCCTACTATGGCCAGAACAGCCACGGCGACGGTTCCAAGACCCAGTACAGCCTGACCCTGGGTGCCAGCGGCGAGCGCTCCTCGATCGTGTTCGGCGCGAACTACATCAAGGAAGATCCGGTGTGGGCCAAGGATCGTGGCCTGACCAAGTACTCCTATGGCCAGGGCCACAAGGAAGACGGTCTGAGCCCGGCTGGCCCGTGGGGTCGTTTCACCGATCCGCGTGCCGAAGGCACCGCCGGTGCTGGCGAATACAACAAGGCTGGCAAGTGGGTCCCGAACACCTGGGTGGTCAACCACACCGGTTCCTGGGACACCCCGGTCGGCGTTGGCCAGCCGTCGAACAACTTCAACAACTACCACCTGATTGGTCTGGACGACTACTACAACGCCTCGCAGCAGATGATGCTGAACCAGGGCGCTGAGTCGAAGACCATGTTCACCTCGGCCAGCTACGACATCAACGACAACCTGCGTCTGAAGTCGACGGCGATGTACTCCGAGCGCGATTCCAAGCGCCAGATCGCCGGCTACCCGCTGACCGGCACCTCGCAGCCGCAGTTCCCGGTGGCGATCAGCAAGGACAGCATCTACAACCCGCTGGGCAACTGGGCCAACCCGGGCGCCGGCGTTGACATCGGTGGCTGGGGCCGTCGTATCTTCGAACTGCCGCGCATCACCCAGAACAACGTCAAGTCGCTGCACTTCGACGCGGCCCTGGAAGGCAACTTCGACTTCAACAACCGTCCGTTCGACTGGGATGTGGGCATCAACTACAACCAGTTCGACGTGACCCAGACCAGCTCGGGCAACATCAACCTGCTGGCCCTGAAGAACGCCCTCGGCCCGTCGTTCATCAACGCCAACGGCGTCGCCCAGTGCGGCACCGCTGCCAACCCGATCGCGCTGGGCACCAGCCCGGGCAGCTGCGTTCCGTTCGACCTGCTGGGTGGCGCCAGCGCCGCGACCCCGGATGCGCTGAAGTACATCAACACCCTGCTGAACTCGACCGGCCAGAGCAAGAGCAAGCAGTACTTCGCCAACATCACCGGTTCGCTGTTCGACATGCCGGGCGATGCGGGCGAGTTCGCCTTCGCTGCCGGTTACGAGCATCGCGAAGTGTCGGGCTACGATCACCCGGACGCACTGTCCTCCTCGGGTTACACCACCGAGCTGGCCGCGCAGCCGACCGAAGGCAAGTACAAGACCAACGAGTTCTACCTGGAACTGATGGTGCCGCTGCTGCGTGACCTGCCGGGTGCCAAGGAGCTGTCGCTGGATATCGCCAGCCGCTACTCGGACTACGACAAGTTCGGCAACACGGTCAACAGCAAGTTCAGCGTGACCTGGAAGCCGATCGACGACCTGCTGGTGCGTGCGACCTACGGCGAGGGCTTCCGTGCCCCGACCCTGGACGACACGTTCGGTGGTGGTTCGCAGACCTTCGACAAGTTCACCGATCCGTGTGATGCCGTGTTCGGCCAGCGCAGCAACCCGGCCGTTGCAGCCCGTTGCGGTGCTGAAGGCCTGGCGTCCGACTTCCGTCAGACCGACGCTGCCGGTCGTCCGATCAGTGCCCGTGACACCCAGGGTAACAACCCGTTCAACTCGGGTGTGGGCAACGACAAGCTGCAGCCGGAAACCAGCAAGACCCGCACCGCGGGCCTGGTCTGGAGCCCGAGCTTCGTCAGCGGCCTGAACGTCTCGCTGGACTGGTACAAGATCACTGTCGACAACGTGATCACCGCGCTGTCGGCGAACTACGTGCTGAACCAGTGCTACCAGAACGGTGTGCAGGCCTTCTGTGACCAGTACAGCCGTGGCGACGTCGCCAACGGCCAGCAGGTCACCGGCCTGAGCCGCGGCAACGCGAACCTGGGGTCGCTGGAAACCGAAGGCTACAACTTCGGCGTCCGCTACCGCATGCCGGAATACAGCTTCGGTACCCTGTCGTTCAACCTGGACACCAACTACCTGACCAGCTTCCGTCAGCAGGCCACCAAGGGTGCTGCATGGGATGACTACGCAGGCTACTGGAACTACCCGCGTGTCCGCGGCACCCTGGCCAGCACCTGGACCAAGGGCGACCTGTCGGCCACCTGGACCATGCGTTACTACGGCGGCTTCCGCGACTTCTGCTACGACCAGGAAAATGGCCTGGAGTGCAACCAGCCGGATTACTACACCGAGAACGGTGGCTGGAGCGGTGGCCTGGGTGCCAACAAGAAGGGCGCGATCGTCTATCACGACATCTCGGCCACCTGGCAGGCCCCGTGGAACGGCAGCGTGACCGTCGGTGCCCGCAACGTGTTCGGCAAGACCCCGCCGATCACCTACGCGGTGACCAACGCCAGTGCCGTGCAGCTGGACCCGATGCTGGATTACGACCGCTTCCTGTTCATCCAGTACAACCAGCGCTTCTGATCCATCGAAGCCTGAAGGCAAGACGAGGAGGGCGGGCCGCAAGGCCCGCCCTCTTTGCGTTTGGCAGAGCCGGGTCGGGAAATTCTGAATCGGGCAGTTCAGCGACAAAGGTCACGCTTGTCGCAACTGGACCGCTGGTAGGTTCGCAGAGGTCCATTCCGGACCAGGGAGAGCGCGAAATGAACAACGCGATGCCACGTATGTTTGCTGCTGCAGTTCTCGCCGTCCTGAGCCTGGCCGGCAGTGTGTCGGCCGGTCCGCTGGTGTGTGCCAATGGCCGTTATTGCGCGGAGGTGCGCAGCAACTGCATCAAGGCCGGTGAGGATGCGGCGTACTGCCAGTTCCTGTTCGAGCGCTGCGTGTACGACCACTGCGCGCAGCCCTGACGCAACGAAGGCGCGTCCCTGCGGACGCGCCTTCATCGTGTGGATTGCCGGTGGAACTCAGGCTTCGCTCGGCGTAAGCCCCATCAGGCTGTTGGCATGTTCACGCCACTGCGGCAGTTTGTTGAGCACGCCCGCGCGCTGCAGATAGTCCTCATCCACCGGGTCGCCGTTGACCAGCGCCAGGGCCACGTGCACCGCACCGGTCACCCAGAAGCTGCGGGTGTTGGCGCGCTGCGGCTGCAGGTGGAATGCCACCGCTTCGATGATCGGCATCGGCAGGCCCCACAGCCCCAGCAGATAGGCACCGGCTTCGGCATGGCCTGGGCGGGTATCACCGGCCAGCGACGGCTCGGTGCGCTCGTTGCGTACGCCGGGCAGCAGCAGGCCGATGTCGGCCAGCAGTGCCGCGGTTGCGCCCAGTTCGGCACTGGATTCGGGCAGCAGGCGTGCGGCCAGGCGCGAGGCGAGCAGGGCGCGCTGCTGCAGCGAGTTGCGTTCGGCAGTCGACAGCGTCGGCGCCGAGAACACTTCACTGGCCAGCACCAGGTCACGCAGCGTGGCCAGGCCCAGCCGGGTGACTGCAGTACGCAGGTCGGCAATGGTGCGGCCCTGGCTGAAGAACGCCGAGTTCGACAACTGCAGCACCTTGGCGGCGATGGCCGGATCGGCGGCCACCAGCTTGGCCACGTCGGCGCTGTCGGCGTCGTCGTCATGCTCCAGCGCCTGGGTCAGGCTCAAGTACAGGTGCGGCGGCGACGGCAGTTTCTCGATGCGGCCGATGGCATCGCGCAGGCGCGGGCTGTCCAGCACTTCGCGCAGCTCTTCCAGGCTGGTCAGCGCTTCCAGCAGTACTTCCGGTGCCAGTGGCAACGGCAGGAAACGGTGAGCGACACCGATCAGGCGTGCCGGCGGCGGCCGGTTGCCATGCTGTGCGTCCACCAGCGCGATGCGGATGGTTTCCGGACGCAGGGTCCTGATCTGGCCGAGCAGCGTGGTGGCATTGAGGTCCGGCAGCTGCGGGCAGACAATCACCGCGTCCACGCCCTGGGTGGCAACCGCGGTCATCGCGGTCTGGCCATCGGTGGCGGTCAGCGGCTGCCAGTCTTCCCCAAGATCGGCAATGAATTCGGTCAGCTCAGCCGGCAGGCTGGCTGCATCCCCAACAAGCAGAATACGCACGACACATTCCCCTGGCTGTCTCGACGATGGATGTCGATGACGTGTGAAGTGACGCAATTTACCTAATACGGCAGCAAGAGTGATGTGCCGTCATCATGAAACGTGACCCGCATCGCTCCGGCAGGGTACCGCCGGAGCGATCCGGTTCAGGCTCAGGCCTTGCTGTCGAGGTGGCGCTGGTGCGCCTCGATCAGGATCTGCTTGGCCTCAGCGGCGCCGCCCCAACCGTCCAGCTTGACCCACTTACCCTTCTCGAGGTCCTTGTAGTGCTCGAAGAAGTGGCCGATGCGCTCCAGCCAGTGGCTCGAAACCTGGGCGATGTCTTCAACGTGGGCGTAGCCACTGAAGATCTTCGAGACCGGCACGGCCAGGATCTTCTCGTCGCTGCCCGCCTCATCGCTCATCTTCAGCACGCCGACCGGACGGCAGCGCACGACCGAGCCCGGCACCAGCGGCAGCGGCAGCACCACCAGCACGTCGGCCGGATCGCCGTCGCCGCACAGGGTGCTCGGCACGTAGCCGTAGTTGCAGGGGTAACGCATCGGGGTGGACAGGATGCGGTCGACGAAGATCGCGCCGGTTTCCTTGTCCACTTCGTACTTCACCGGCTCCGAGTCCTTCGGGATCTCGATGATGACGTTGATTTCTTCCGGCGGGTTCTTGCCGGGCGAGACGAGTTCCAGACCCATGGTCGTGCTCCAGGTGGGGGATATAGACGGATAGCCCCCCATTTTATGCCTTTGCCGGGCGCTGTGCAGAGGGAGGGGCTGACCGCTGCGTGGGGCAGGGACCCACGCGGCAGGCCGGGGTTGGCTGATAGGGCCGGCCGGTGCGGGGGCGCAGGCTGGATCGACCTTGCCAAGGAGTCCGCCGATGAAAGTGTCTGCCCTGCCGTTCGCCCTGTTCTGCATGCTGCTGGTTGCGCCGTTGGCCCAGGCCTCTCCTTACGTCGACCTGATCGACTACCCGCGGCAGGAAGCCAACTGGGACCGCTTCTTTGCCCTGGAGGGACGTCTGCAGTACGGGTTCGACGCGATCTGCGGCGATACCTTCTGCGAAGGCGAGTACAGCGATATCCGCGCCCTGCGCCTGCGCTGCTCGGTGGACGCGATGCGCGGCACGGTGCATGAGTGCCTGTGGGCATTTGCCGCCAGTGACCTGGCTGTGTCGCGGCATGACGGTGCGATCGTCGCCCGGCAACCGACCTGGCTGTGCCGCCTGCCGCTGGAGCCTGGCACACCGGTGGAGGCCTTCCATGCCGCGCTCGCCGCCCGCAATCCACTGCATGACCCGTTGCCGGGGACCTCGCAGAGCGTCTATGACGGGCTGACCGGGTGCATCCATTGATGCGAACGTGACTGATTCTCATTAACGGAGTAGCATGCGCGGCGCCTTCCGTCTGTCGTCCCGGTTCCGCGCATGTCCTCCAATGCCGCCTCCCTCACCGAACTGCTGATCCGCGAGCGGCCTGCGCTGCTGCGCCGGGTGCAACGCATCCTGGGGGGCGACAACGGCGCCGAGGACGTGATCCAGGCGGTGTGGTTCAAGGCGCGTGGTGTCGATGACAGCCAGGCCATCGACAATCCGCGTGCCTACCTGTACCGGCTGGCCGCCAACCTGGCCACCGACCATGGCCGCGAATCGACCCGGCGCAACCGCCTGCTGGCCGACCACTACCTGTGGGGAGCGGACGAGGTCATCTCGACCGAGGAACAGGCCATGGCCCAGGACGAGCTGCAGCGTGTGCTGGATGCGGCCGGACACCTGCCGGAGCCGACCCGCACCATCTTCCGGCTCAACCGCCTGCAGGGCCTGACCCAGGCCGAGATCGCCCGCCGCCTCGGGGTGTCGGTGACCACCGTCGAGAACCATGTGCGCACCGCGTTGCAACGCCTGGCCTGGGCGCGCAGCGGCCGATGATCGCCCCGGCTTGGGGCTGGCCCTCGCTGAAACGTCTTGATCACTGGACCGTGGATGCGGTCTAGTTCCCCCGCCCGCGCTTGAATGCGCCTGTCCGCCAGCCGATGAGCCCGCCGAACACGCTGCCCGCCGCCAATGACGATGCCCTGGCCGAACAGGCCCGGGGCTGGATTGCGTGGCTGGCCTCGGGTGACATCGGCGAGGGGCGCATGCACGAGTTCGAGCGCTGGCTGGCAGAACCGGGGCACCGTCGGGCCTTCGAGCACGAGCGAGCGCTGTGGCGCAGTGTCGGGCCACGCCCGCAGGCCCGGTCCGCCGAACGCCGCCGCCCGCATCGAATGCGCTGGGCGATGGCCGCTGCAGCTGTGCTGGCGATGCTGGTGGCATGGCCGGAGGCCTGGTTGCGGCTGCAGGCCGACCATCGCAGCACGCACGTCGTGCAGAACGTAACGCTGCCCGATGGCAGCCGCGCAGTGCTGGATGCGGACAGCGCGATCGCCGTGCGCTTCGATGCGCACGCACGCGAGGTCGAGCTGCTGCGCGGGCGCGTCTGGTTCGAGGTCAGCCCGGATGCGCAGCGGCGTTTCAGCGTGCGTGCCGGCAATGGCGTGGTCGAGGACATCTCCACCGCGTTCACCGTCGCGCGTGGCGATGGCGGGGTGGAAACCCAGGTCGGGCAGGGCAGGGTGCGCGTGGCCAGCCCGGCCGACGGTGGCTGGACCTACCTGCAGGCGGGCCAGCGTGCCGTCTATGGCGAGCGCAACGGCGTGACGCGCCTGCAGGATGTGGCGGCCGACAGCGTGGGCGCGTGGCGCCAGGGCGAGCTGCTGCTGGAGCAGGCCAGCGTCGCCGACGCCGTGCAATGGGTGGGGTGCTATCGTGCCGGCCCGACGTTCGTGCGCGGTGATCTGTCGCGACTGCCGGCGATCAGTGCGGCGCTACGCATCGATCGCCCGGAACAGGCGCTGGACGCGTTGGCGGCGACGGCAGGTCTGCAGGTCACCCGCCTGCCGCTCGGCGTCGCCATCATCCATCAGTAGATCCACGCCATGCGTGGATGATGTTTCCGATGTGCCGGCCAACGGTCGGCACCCTCTGCGGCCGCAAATCGCCCTTGGGGTTGCCGCGCGCCCAACCGTCTTACCCCGCGAACGTACCCGCCGCCGCCACGTACGTCGCCGTGTCCGCCTGTGTTGCGGATGACGCCGCGCCTGCGGCACCGATTACCTGACAGGTTCCCCATGTTCGACTCCCACCGTCCGGGCCGCGCGCCGCGCCCGTCCCGCCTGTGCATTGCATTGCTGGCTGCCGGCCTGGCCAGTGCCACGCCATCCGCGCTGGCACAGAACGCCCGTGGCGATCACGCCGCCGTACAGCGCTTCGACATTCCGGCGCAGCCCCTGGACGAGGCGCTGCGCAGCTACATGCGCCAGTCCGGCGTGCAGGTCGTGTATCCGGCCATCCTGGCCCACGGGGTGAGCTCGCGTGCGGTCAATGGCAGCCTGCCGGCCAACGAGGCGCTGCAGCAGCTGCTGCAGGGCAGTGGCCTGGCGGTGCGCCGGGTCAGCGCAGATGCAGTCGCGCTGGAAGCGGCGACGCCGGCGCAGGCCGACAGCGGCGTGATCGTCACCGACACGCTCAGCGTGGCCGGCGACCGCGTCGACAGTGGCGCGGCCAGCGACGAGGCGCGCCTGCTCGACAGCTATCGCAGCGTCGGTTCCACCACCACGCTCAACCGCACGCAGCTGGAGCGTTTCCGCGGTACGTCCAACGGCGACATCGTCAAGGGCGTGGCCGGCGTCACTGCCGGTGACCCACGCGTCGGCAATGGCTTCGACGTCAACATCCGCGGCATCCAGGGCCAGGGCCGCGTGCCGGTGATCATCGACGGTGGCCAGTCCAGCATGGATACCTACCGTGGCTATGCCGGTCAATCGCAGCGCACCTACCTCGACCCGGACCTGATCTCCAGCCTGACCATCACCAAGGGCCCGAGCCTGCAGGCCAACGCCTCTGGCGGCATCGGCGGCGTGGTCGAGATGGAGACGCTGAAGATCGGCGACGTGCTGCGCGAAGAGCGCGACTTCGGCGTGCGCGTGCGTGGCGGCCTGGCCAACAACAGCGCCAACAACCTGCCTTCCTACAGTGCCGCGCCTCGCAACGATCGCAGCGCCACCGGCAGTCAGTTCTTCAACGTGGCCGCTGCGGGACACTGGGATCGCTTCGAACTGGTCGCCGCCTACGCCTACCGCGACAATGGCAACTACTTCTCCGGCAAGCACGGCTACGATGATTTCCCACAGACCCGGCGCACGCTGGCACCGCTGAATCCGCCGCGTACCGAGGTCTTCAATACCTCGGCCCGCTCGAAGTCGGCGCTGCTCAAGGGCACCTGGCGTATCGACGATGCACAGACCCTGGAGGCGGGCTACCGCCGCTACGAAGGCACCGCCGGCGAGATCATGGCCTCGCAGATCATCCGCGTCGATCGCGACCGCATTCCGCAATGGGATCCGGGCCACGTCGACATGGACAGCTACACCCTGCGCTATCGCTTCAACCCGGACAGCGAGCTGGTCGACCTGCGCGTCAATGCCGCGTACACCGACACCGACAGCGTGATGTACAACAGCCTGACCGGCATCACCCCGTGGTATTTCGATCGTCGTACCGAGTGGTACGACGCGCCCAGCTTCAGTGGCGACCCCGGCTACAAGGATGCCTACCGCAATCCGCTGCGACAGAAGCGCTTCGGACTGGATGCCAGCAACACCTCGAAGTTCGACACACGTGCTGGCGCGTTCACCCTCGACTACGGCCTGTCCTACAGCGACGAAGACATCGCGCCAGGCAGTTCGGGGCCGGTCATGCACGACGATCTGGTCAACAACCGCTTCCTGCGCAACGCCGAGCGCAAGGAATACAGCGCCGTGGCCTCGCTGAAGTGGCAGCCCGATGAGCACTGGGAACTGCTGGCCGGCGGCCGCTGGAACCGCGTGGATGTGCATGACCGCAACCGCCTGGCCACGCCCGATGCCTACGAGGTGCAGGGCCAGTATCGCTACACCGAACTGCTCAATGGCAACCCGGCACTGCCGTCGTGGCGGGCCAAGCGCATCGCGCTGCTGAACTGGTATCCGGATGCCAACGGCAACTTCACCCAGGAATCGCTGCTGGCCTCACCGTACAAGAAGGGCACGGTGCGCGACATCGGTGGCTGGAACTTCTACGACGCCGGCAAGGCGCAGGACCTGGAAGTGCCGGTCAGCTGGACCTGGTCGCAGCCGATCCGCCGTCGTGACACCGCGTTCTCGCCGACCGCCAGCGTGGCCTACCGCTTCAGCGAAGACACCATGGTCTACGTGAAGTACGCCGAAGGCACCAAGCTGCCGAGCCTGTTCGAGACCACGCTGGGCTTGTTCACCGCGGCCAAGCCGGTGGGCGAGCTGAAGCCGGAGCGTGCGCGCAGCTGGGAAATCGGCGCCAGCACCCTCCGCTATGACCTGTTCACCGCCGGCGACCGCCTGGCGCTGAAGCTGGCGTACTTCGATACCCGCATCGACGACCTGATCACCCGTGACTACCGCACGCTGTCGGCGGGCCTGATCCGCAACGTCGACCAGTTCAAGGTCTCGGGCATGGAGTTCCAGTCCAGCTATGACAGCGGCAAGGTATTTGCCGATCTGTCCGCGCACTATTACTTCAAGGCCAAGACCTGCGCGCCGGACATCGCCGCCGAGCGCCGTGCCTATGGGGCGCAGCGCAGGAACGGCGAGCTGGCCAACACGCCCGACTGCGTGGACGGCGGCTTCGAGGGCTCGTACACCAATACCCAGAACCCGCCGCGCTACATGGTCAACCTGACCCTGGGCTCGCGCCTGTTCGACGAGCGCCTGACCTTCGGCACCCGCGTGGTCCACAACGCCGGCCCGATCAGCAAGCTGGACAAGGACTGGAACGTGGGCTTGTCGGCGATCCAGCAGCTGTACCGGCCAACCACGCTGGTGGATCTGTTCGCCAGCTGGAGCTTCAACGACCAGCTGTCGGTGGAAGCCGGCGTGGACAACCTGACCGACCGCTACTACCTGGACCCGCTGGCCCTGGGCGTGATGCCAGCCCCGGGCCGCACCGCGCGACTGGCGTTGACCTGGAAGTACTGATCGGTCGCGGATGAGTGGTGGGGTCGGATCCCTTTCCTGCGGAAAGGGCTCTGACCCCAGCGAGCCCCAACCGCCCTCGGTGGGCGCGGACCTTGGTCCGCACCGCTTCTGCCGTGCAATCGACAGCGCCGGGCCATGCCCGGCGTCTATTTACAGCCCGCTCGAAGCCTTTACCGCATCTTCGTGCAGCGACTCGTTCAGCTCATCCACCACGGTGCTCCATGCCGCATCGGCCTGCAGCGATTCAGACAGGAACTGGCGTTGGGCATCGTTCCAGTAGGGCGCCTCGACCACTTCGACATCGGTGGCCAGCTGGTGTTCGCGGATGAAGCGGGCGATGCCCTCTGCGCTGGCATCCAGGCCCAGCTGCAGGAACAGGTTGGTCATGCGCGGTTCGGTGGTGATCATCGTCGGTTCCGGATGGACAAGGGGATGGCCCATTATCGGTGTAGACGGCCTTGGGGAAAGCCCCGTGGCAGACGTCTACAGCACGACGACCCCCTTGGCATTCCCCCATGAACGCACACATCGCCCCTGAAGAAAGCCGCAGCCTGCGGCTCAAGGCCGCCACCCGCGACAGCCACGGTGCCCTGGACAAGCGCATCATGGCCGGCGACATCTTCGCCGACCGCAGCAATTTCGCCCGTTTCCTGCGCGTGCAGTATCGCTTCCACCGCAGCATCGATGCGCTGTATGCCAACCCTGCGCTGGACGCACTGCTGCCGGACCTGGGCGAGCGCCGCCGCCTGACCCAGGTCGCGCGCGACCTGCAGGACCTGGAGCAGACCCTGCCGGGGGCTGACATCGCGGCGTTGCCGTCCGATCTGGAACTGCCCGCCGCGTTGGGGTGGCTGTACGTGGCCGAAGGCTCCAACCTGGGCGGCACCATTCTGTACAAGATGGCTGCCAAGCTCGGCCTGGACCGTGATTTTGGCGCCCGCCACCTGGCCGCGCATCCGGATGGCGCGGCGCGCCACTGGCGTGAGTTCACCGCGGCGCTGGACGCGGTACCGCTGAGTGTCGAGCAGGAGCAGGAGGTGATCGATGCGGCCGACGCCGCGTTCCGCAGCGTGCACGGCCACGTCGAAGTGGAATTCGCCTGATGCACGGCGCACGCCCACAGGTGCAGCGCTGATGCGCTGGCTCTGGTTCGCGCTGGGCTGGCTGATGGTCGGGCTCGGGGTGATCGGCGCGTTGCTGCCGGTGATGCCGACCACCATCTTCCTGATCCTGGCCGTGGGCTGCTTCGCGCGCAGCTCGCCGAAGTTCGAGCAGCGCCTGTTGGCGCATCCGCGCTACGGCCCGTCGCTGCGGTTGTGGCGCGAGCAGGGCGCGGTATCGCGCAAGGGCAAGGCGTTTGCCAGTGCCGGCATGGCGCTGGGCTTTGCCCTGTTCTGCTGGGGCGCGCACCCGTCCTGGCGCCTGCTGTTGGGCGTGGGCCTGTTCTTCGCGGTCAGCGCCGGCTACGTGCTGAGCCGACCGGCCCCCCGGCTGGAGTCCCATCCGGTCGTGGAAGTGGACGACGCCAATGATCCGCGCGCGGCCCGTCGTCGCGCAGCGACCCCTGATGCTGATGGAAACCGAGACGATGCTGCCTGCTGACCTGGCCCCCGTGGCCGCCCCCGCATTGACCCCATGGGGCATGTACCTGGCCGCCGACGTGGTGGTGAAGGCCGTGATGATCGCGCTGGCACTGGCGTCGCTGGCCACCTGGACCGTGCTGCTGGCCAAGGGCTGGGAGCTGGCCCGCCAGGCCCGGCAGCTGCGCGCGGCGCGCGCGCTGTTGCTGCAGTCCGCACAGCTGCCGCCGCAGAGCGAAGAGGCAAGTCTGCAGCAGGGCATCGCGCTGGCGATGCTGGACGCCGCCCGCACCGAACTGCATCTGTCGCAGGATCTGGATAGTCGCGACGGCATCAAGGAGCGCATCGCCTCGCGCCTGGACCGCATCGAACTGGAGACCGCGCGCGTGCAGCGGCGCGGCATCGGTGTGCTCGCCAGCATCGGCGCGGTGGCGCCCTTCGTCGGCCTGTTCGGCACGGTGTGGGGCATCATGAACAGTTTCATCGGCATCGCACACAGCAACACCACCAACCTGGCGGTGGTTGCGCCCGGCATCGCCGAGGCCCTGCTGGCGACCGCACTCGGCCTGGTCGCGGCGATTCCCGCGGTACTGGTCTACAACCATTTCAGCCGCGTGCTGGCCGGCCTGCGGGGCCTGCTCGGCGATCTGTCGGCGGCCGTGCAGCAGCTGGTCTCGCGCGATCTTGATCGTGTCGTGCCGCGTAGCGCAGCGGCACCGCTGCGCGCCGTGCACTGAGGCGCGACGATGGCGATCAGGACCGCGTCCGACCGCGACGACGCACCGGAAGAAGCACACGAGATCAACGTCACGCCCTTCATCGACGTAATGCTGGTGCTGCTGATCATCTTCATGGTAGCCGCACCGCTGGCCACCGTATCAGTGCCGGTGCAGCTGCCGGCCAGCAGCGCCAGTGCCACGCCGCCCGAACAGGCGCCGGTGTATGTGACCGTGCAGGCCGATCTGTCGCTGCGCGTGGGCGAGCAGGCGGTGGCGCGTGACGGGCTGGCCGCTGCATTGCAGGCGGCCACCCACGGCGACACCGCGCAGCGCATCTTCCTGCGTGCCGATACCCACGTGCCTTACGGTGAACTGATGGCGACGCTGGACGCGCTGCGTGGCGCAGGCTACTTGAAGGTGGCACTGGTTGGACTGGAGCAGGGCGCGCGATGAGTGGACTGCGGCGCTGGGCGACCAGCCTGGCGATCGTGCTGCTGGTGCACGCGCTGCTGATCGGCGCAGCCTGCTGGTGGGCGACGCGCGCACCGGTGCTGGCTGCGACGGCGCCGCCCGCCGCGCTGATGCTGGAACTGGCACCGATGGCGCAGGCACCGCCGGTGCCGCCGCGCGAGGTCGCCACCGGTCCACTGCAGCAGCAACAGCAGCGGCAGGCGCCGAAGCCGGCGCTGCGCGAGCAACCGGAGGCGCCGGTGCAGCCGCAGGGTGACCTGCCACCGCCGCGGGCACCGGATCCGACCCCCTCGCCGGACACCGCCGACGCCAACGTCGCGCAGACCAGCGCGCCACCACAGGTGGCCGCCGATGCGGCCACGCGCTATACCGCGCCGCAGACGACGGCCGGCGAGCGCAGCCGTGCCGAGGCCACCTGGGAAGGGCGCCTGCTCGGGCACCTGCAGAAGCATCGTCGCTATCCGCGCCAGGCCGAGCGGCTGCGCCAGCAGGGCGTGGTCTACGTGCGCTTTGCCGTGGCCCGCGATGGCGCGGTCTCGGGGTTGAAGCTGGGCCGCAGCAGTGGCTTCGCGCTGCTTGACCAGGAGACGCTGGACACCGTGCAGCGCGCCAGCCCGGTACCGGCGCCGCCGGCCGAAGTGGCCGGCGACCCGGTGGACGTAATGGTGCCGGTGTCGTTTTTCCTGCGCGGGCGGTGATTGACGGTGGGGTCGGATCCCTTTCCTGGGAAAGGGCTCTGACCCCATCGAGGCCGTCATCCACGCATGGCGTGGATCTACAACAACGGCACCAGCAGCAGCGCCACGATGTTGATGATCTTGATCAGCGGATTGATCGCCGGGCCGGCCGTGTCCTTGTACGGGTCACCGACGGTATCGCCGGTCACCGCAGCCTTGTGCGCCTCGCTGCCCTTGCCGCCGAAGTGGCCATCTTCGATGTACTTCTTGGCGTTGTCCCAGGCGCCACCGCCGGTGGTCATCGAAATGGCCACGAACAGGCCGGTCACGATCGTGCCGATCAGCAGGCCACCCAGTGCGCGTGGCCCCAGCAGCAGGCCGACCACCACCGGCACCGCCACCGGCAGCAGCGAGGGCACGATCATTTCGCGGATCGCCGAGCGGGTCAGCATGTCCACCGCCTTGTCGTACTGCGGCTTGCCGGTGCCCTGCATGATGCCGGGGATCTCGCGGAACTGGCGACGTACTTCCTCCACCACCGCACCCGCCGCGCGGCCGACCGCTTCCATCGCCATCGCACCGAACAGGTAGGGAATCAGGCCGCCGATCAGCAGGCCGATGATCACCGTGTGGTCGCTGAGGTCGAAGCGGAATTCCTGCCCCGGATGTGCAGCCTGCAGGTTGTGCGTGTAGTCGGCGAACAGCACCAATGCGGCCAGTGCGGCCGAACCGATCGCATAGCCCTTGGTCACCGCCTTGGTGGTGTTGCCCACCGCATCCAGTGGATCGGTGATGTCGCGGATCTCCGAGGGCAGCTCGGCCATCTCGGCAATCCCACCGGCGTTGTCGGTGATCGGCCCGTAGGCATCGAGAGCGACGATCATGCCGGCCATCGACAGCATCGCGGTGGCGGCGATGGCGATGCCGTACAGCCCGCCCAGCGCGAACGCGCCCCAGATCGCCGCACACACGGCCACCACCGGCAGCGCGGTGGACTTCATCGAGATGCCGAGGCCGGCGATGATGTTGGTGCCATGGCCGGTGGTCGAGGCCTGCGCCACGTGCTGCACCGGCTTGTACTGAGTGCCGGTGTAGTACTCGGTGATCCACACGATCAGCCCGGTCAGGACCAGGCCGATCAACGCGCAACCGTACAGGGCCATCGGCCCGTGCACGTTGTCACCCATCAGGCCGGTAGTGATCGGGTAGAAGGCGATGGCGGCCAGCACGCCGGAGACGATCACGCCCTTGTACAGCGCGCCCATGATCGAGCCGCCAGGCTTCACTTTGACGAACAGCGCGCCGATGATCGAGGCGATGATCGACACGCCGCCCAGCACCAGCGGATACAGCACGGCGTTGGCGCCTGCCTCGGCCAGCATCAGGCTGCCCAGCAGCATGGTGGCGATCACGGTCACCGCATAGGTCTCGAACAGATCGGCGGCCATGCCGGCGCAGTCGCCCACATTGTCACCCACGTTGTCGGCGATCACCGCCGGGTTGCGAGGGTCGTCCTCGGGAATGCCGGCTTCCACCTTGCCGACCAGATCGGCGCCGACGTCGGCGCCCTTGGTGAAGATGCCACCGCCCAGCCGCGCGAAGATCGAGATCAGCGACGAGCCGAAGGCCAGGCCGACCAGCGCATGCAGCGCCTGTTCCATCGGCAGGCCCATGCGCAGCAGCAGCGCGTAGTAGCCGGCCACACCCAGCAGGCCGAGGCCGACCACCAGCATGCCGGTGATGGCGCCGCCGCGGAAGGCGACGTCCATTGCGGCGCTGATGCCGTGGCGTGCAGCTTCGGCGGTGCGCACGTTGGCGCGTACCGACACGTTCATGCCGATGTAGCCGGCCGCGCCGGACAGTACCGCGCCGACCGCGAAGCCGATCGCGGTGTACCAGCTGAGGAACACACCGACCAGCACGAACAGCACCACACCGGCCACGCCGATGGTCAGGTACTGGCGGTTGAGATAGGCACGCGCACCTTCCTGGATCGCCGTGGCGATCGCGATCATGCGTTCATTGCCGGTGGGTTGGCGCAGGATCCAGCGCGCCGAGACGATTCCGAACAGGATCGCGAGAATGGCGCAGCCCAGCGCCAGTGACAGCCCGTGACGTTCCAGCATTAGACCCCTCCGCAGAATGGATGTAGGCATCCAGTGGCGATGAACGGCACCACGAGGGGGACGACGGGCTGCAGCCTGGAACCAACCCGTACCGACCTTGGCGGTCGTCCGACGTATGGCGGTGTTCAGCATTCCCTGGTGCCCGCAGTATGCGTTCGGCGCACTGTAGAGTCGAGCCGTGCTCGACTGGCTCCTGCGAGTCGTGCCGCATGGCGCCGGGCTAGGGGCATGATTCGAGAGCCACAGGCCTTTGCACCCCGTTAAGCCAAGCTCTGCAAGCCTGTGCTCAGTCCTGTAGGAGATCTCCCATGCGCCTGTCCCTGTTGATGCTTGCCGCCCTGGTCCCGGCTGTACCGGCATTGGCTGCGGAAACCCCGGAGCTACAGCGCGCCGTGGGTGCTCCGCAGGCGGTAGGCGCGGTGCATACGCTGCGGCAGATCCCCGAGGCCTGTGCGCGCCTGGAAGGCGCCTTCACCGGGCAGGCGGCCGAGCCGTACCGCTTCTCTGCGGTGCGCACGAGCGAACAATGCCAGCCGCGCGCGCGCTTCGTCGACTACGCCAAGGCGCAGCCAAGTGCCGACAAGGGCTGGAAGCTCAATGATGTGATCCGCGTGCCCAGCGCAGCATGCCCGGCACAGCAGGCGGTGGTGCGCGTGTGGCGCCTGCCGTCGACCAACAAGGTCGAGCTGGACGGTCAGGGCCAGTCGCGCATCTATCTGGAGGAAGCGAAGAAGCAGGCCGCTGCCGGCCAGATTCCGCAGGTGACGATGTTCGCCGCGCAGCTGCAGATGGAAGGCAAGGCCTGCAACTGAAATTGCCTGGGCGGTGTACCCAAGCGGTCATCCACGGGTAGTGCCGGCCGCTGGCCGGCAACCCTGCAATCATCACTCCGCCAGCGTCGCCCCGCGCGCCACCAGCAGCTCGCGCAAAGCCCTGCGATGGCAGTGCGCCTCATCCTCGCAGTAGCACCCCACGCTGATGTCGTTGTGCTGCGACAGTGCGGCAAGCAGGTCCAGTGCATGGGCGGCATCGGGCGCTTTCATCTCGGCCTTGTAGTGGCGGAAGAACGCGGTCCAGTCGGCGGCCGTCTTCGCCTCATGCGCCCGCTTCACCAGTTCCGCGCTGGGTGACAGGGCCGGGAACCAGACGTCGTACCAGTCCTGTCGGGCGAACTCGCTGCGCGGCACGCCGCGCGGCGGCCGCCGCACGGTGCCGATGCGCAGGCCCTCGCCAGGCACGCGCGGCGTACCGAGTCGAACAACACGCAATGCCATGGTGTTCCTCCACTAAAAGGGGACGGAGGGGATTAAGCCGTATCCGACCCACTGCTGACGCTGTTGGAGATGACAGAGGGGCGTATGCGACTTAATCCCCTCCGTCCCCTTTTTCGGGTCAGCCCTCGAACGGCGGCAGCTTCTGCTTCACCGCCACGTTCTTCAGGGTGACGTATTTCGGCAGGCCGTCGGCGCCATACGGCAGCGGCGCTTCGCCCTTGATCAGCGGCGACAGGTAGGCCCGCGCCCTGGCGGTGATGCCGAAGCCGTCGCGGCGGATGAAGCCGGCGGGCATCTTCCTTTCATGGTTGGCGATCTTCGACAGTGGCGCCGCTTCGATCTTCCAGCGGTAGGGCGCATCGCTGCTGCGCACGATCACCGGCATCACGCCGTTCTGGCCCTTCAGCGCCAGCTGCACGGCGGCCTTGCCGACCGCCTGCGCCTGCTCCCAGTCGGTCCTGCTGGCCAGGTGCCGGGCCGAGCGCTGCAGGTAGTCGGGCAGCGCCCAGTGCACCTTCAGGCCCAGCTGGTCCTTGACCCGGCCGGCCAGGTGCGCGGCCACGCCGCCCAGCTGCGAGTGGCCGAACGAGTCCTTGCCGCCGCCAGCGTCAGCGACGAAGCGGCCATCGGCGGTGGCGATGCCCTCCGACGCCACCACCACGCAATAGCCGACGCGCTCGACCACCGCTTTCACCTTGGCCAGGAACGCCGCCTCGTCATAGGCGCGTTCGGGCAGCAGGATGATGTGCGGCGCTTCGTCATCGCCATTGCCGGCAAGGCCCGCGGCCGCGGCCAGCCAGCCGGCGTGGCGGCCCATCGCTTCGTAGATGAAGACGCGGGTGGAGGTTTCGGCCATCGCCGCCACGTCCAGCGCTGCCTCGCGTACCGACACCGCGGTGTACTTGGCCGCCGAGCCGAAGCCGGGGCAGGTGTCGGTCACTGCCAGGTCGTTGTCGATGGTCTTGGGCACGCCGATGCAGGTCAGGTCGTAGCCGGAGGCCTTGGCCAGCTGCGAGACCTTCAGCGCGGTATCGGCCGAGTCGTTGCCGCCGTTGTAGAGGAACCAGCGCACGTCGTGCGCGCGCAGCACCTCCAGCAGGCGGTCGTAGCGGGCGCGGTCGGCGTCCAGCGATTTCAGCTTGACCCGGCAGGAGCCGAACGCACCGCCCGGGGTATGGGCGAGGGCGCGGATGGCCGCAGCGCTCTCCTTGCTGGTGTCGATCAGTTCCTCGCGCAGCGCGCCGAGGATGCCGTTGCGCGCGGCCAGGACCTTGATGCCCTTGGCCCGGGCCTGCTCGATCACTGCCGCCGCCGTGGCGTTGATGACCGCGGTGACACCACCGGATTGGGCGTAGAGGAGAGTACCGTTGCGCATGCGTCTACCTGCTCGGGGGAAAGGACATTGCAGGGACATTACCCGGATGCGGTAAAGTGGCGCTATTGCGGTGCAGCGATACCGGTCCGTCCGGGACGCGAACCTTCTTTGTTTTCAACACGTTGGAGTCAGGTCAATGCGATTGGTTCTGTTGGGACCGCCCGGTTCGGGCAAGGGGACACAGGCGACGCGCCTGAAGGAAAAGCTGGGGATCGCCCACATTTCGACCGGTGACATGCTGCGCGCGGAAATCGCCGCGGGCACGGAGCTGGGCAAGCAGGCCAAGACGGTGATGGATGCCGGCAACCTGGTGTCGGATGACATCCTGCTGGGCATGCTGGAGTCGCGCCTGACCCAGCCCGATGTCGCCAAGGGCTTCATTCTTGATGGCTACCCGCGCAATGTGGCCCAGGCCAATGCGATGGACGGCCTGCTGGCCAAGATCGGCCAGCCGCTGGATGCCGTGGTGCAGCTGGACGTGGCCACCGAGCTGCTGGTCGAGCGCATCGCCGGTCGTGCCAAGGAACAGGGCCGCGCCGACGACACGCCGGAAGCGGTGCGCCAGCGCCTGCAGGTCTACAACGACCAGACCGCCCCGGTGGTCGACTTCTACGCCGGCCGTGGCACCCTGGCCCGCGTCGATGGCGTCGGTGAGCTGGACGAGATCGAAGCCCGCATCCTGGCGGCGATCAAGGCCTGATCCGGCGGGGCCGGCCTGTTGCCGGCCCTTCGGGCGCAAAAAAACACAGGCCTGGTCCGTGAGGATCAGGCCTGTGTCGTTTGACAGGCGCCAGCGAAGGGCTTGCTCAGGGCCCCGCAGCATGAGCTCCCTTGGGGATGGCCTCTTGGGGAGTAGGACCGGTTCGGGTACTGCGGCTGGCAGTTCGAATTGTGTCCGGGTTCACAGAACATCGCTATCGGGAATTCCCTGACAGGTGATTGGAGTTTTCTCACATCCCGTGTAGGACTTGTCTTACCCGGGGGCGGACATTGGCCCTATACAGCCGTCATCGGTCACAATCCTCGGTCATGAGCAGCGTACATATCCTTGCAATTGCCGGCACCTTCATGGGCGGCGTGGCCGCCCTGGCGCGGGAACTGGGCCATACGGTCAGCGGCAGCGACCAGGCCATCTATCCGCCAATGTCGACCCAGCTCGAGCAGCTGGGCATCGCCCTGGACCAGGGCTACCGCGCCGACAGCGTGCCGGCCGGCACCGATGACGTGGTGATCGGCAACGCCCTCTCGCGCGGCAATGCCGCCGTTGAGGCCGTGCTCGACGCCGGCCAGCGCTACATTTCCGGAGCGCAATGGCTGTCCGAACAGGTACTGCCGGGTCGCGACACCCTGGCCGTGGCAGGTACCCATGGCAAGACCACCACCACCACCATCCTCACCTGGCTGCTGGAAAGCGCCGGTCGTTCGCCCGGTTTCCTGATCGGCGGCGTCGCCGAGGATTTCGGCGTCTCCGCCCGGCTGGGCCAGGGCCGCGAGTTCGTAGTCGAGGCCGACGAGTACGACACCGCGTTCTTCGACAAGCGCAGCAAGTTCGTGCACTACCGGCCGCTGGTGGCCATCCTCAACAACCTTGAATACGACCACGCCGACATCTTCCCGGACGTGGCCGCGATCCAGCGCCAGTTCCACCACCTGGTGCGCACGGTGCCGGCGCGTGGCCGACTGATCGTCAACGGCGAGGACCCGCATCTGGCCGAAGTGCTGGCGATGGGCTGCTGGACCCCGGTCGAGCGCTTCGGTTTCGACCCGTCGCTGGAATGGCATGCCGAGCTGCTGGCCGCCGATGGCAGCGCCTTCCGCGTACACCACCGCGGGCAGGCAATGGGCGATGTGCACTGGTCGTTGCTGGGCCGCCACAACGTGCTCAACGGCCTGGCTGCGCTGGCTGCCGCACATGCGGTGGGCGTGGCGCCGGCCGACGTG
The DNA here is from genome assembly GCF_059371375.1 of Stenotrophomonas sp. YJH_SMC_64. NCBI lineage: Bacteria > Pseudomonadati > Pseudomonadota > Gammaproteobacteria > Lysobacterales > Lysobacteraceae > Stenotrophomonas > Stenotrophomonas sp. YJH_SMC_64. Next base: position 161,422 of record NZ_JCAFUN010000006.1, read on the forward strand.
ATTCCTGCGCTGGCGCGCTTCCGCAGCGTCAAGCGCCGCATGGAAGTGATCGGCCGCCATGACGGCATCACCATCTACGACGATTTCGCCCATCACCCGACCGCGATCGCCACCACGCTGGAAGGCCTGCGTGCCAAGGTGGATGACGCGCGCATCGTGGTCGCGATGGAGCCGCGCAGCAATTCGATGCGGCTGGGGGCGCACGCGCAGGCGCTGGCCCCGTCGCTGGCGTTGGCTGACGAGGTGGTGTTCCTGCATCGCCCGGAACTGGCCTGGGATGCGGCCGCGGTGATCGCCGCAGTGCGCGGCGAAGCGCACGCGGTGCCCGATACCGACGCGCTGCTGGCGCAGCTGCAGGCCAGCGCGCGCAGCGGCGACCACGTGGTGTTCATGTCCAATGGGGGCTTCGACGGCGCACCGCGTCGCTTCCTCGCCGCGCTGCAGGCCCGATGAGCAGCGACACATCACTGCCGCTGTTTCCGCTGCACACCACGCTGGTGCCGGGTGCAGCGGTCGGCCTGCGCGTGTTCGAGCGGCGGTACCTGGATCTGGTCCGCGACAGCGGCCGCAGTGGCGAGGGCTTTGGTGTCTGCCTGATCCTCGACGGCCAGGAAGTGGGAGCTCCGGCGACACCGGCAGCGTATGGCGTGCAGGTACGCATCGAAGACTTCGATGTCGGCGCCGACGGCGTGCTGCAGTTGCGCCTGCGAGGCACCCGCCGCTTCCATGTCGAGCGCACCCGCGTACGCGACAACGGCTTGGTGGTGGCCGACGTGCGCTGGTGCGACGAAGACCCCGACGATGAGCTGCGGCCGCAGCATGCGCTGCTGGCCACGGTGCTGGGGCACATCATCGAGCAGGCCGGTGAGGCCTATGCGCCGGCCAATCCGGCGTTGCTGGACCAGGCCAGCTGGGTTGGCTGGCGGCTGGCCGAACTGCTGCCGCTGAGCGAGCAGCAGCGCCTGCAGCTGCTGCAGATGGACGACCCGCACCAGCGGTTGCAGCAGTTGCTGGGCTGGATGCCGTAGCCGGTAACCGCCAACCAAGGTTGGCAACTAACCAAGGCAGGCGACGACCGCGGCGCGGCGGAACCGGTAGCTGCCAACCTTGGTTGGCGGCCTTCCTCGAAACGCCAACCAAGGTTGGCATCTACCAGAGCGCCGCGGCGGCCTCAGGGAGTTGTCGTCTTCAACCGCAGCACCGGCAACCCGGTTTCGCTGTGCACGTCCTCGCGCTGCGGCAGGTCCTGCACGGCGTCCTTCACCGCGTTCAACGCCGGGTCGACGCCGCGCAGCGGGTGCCACATGCCGATCCACTCGAAGTGGCGTTCGTAACGCAGGGTCTGTGCGCTGCCCAGCCACAGCGGCGTGTTGCCCGCCTGCAGCTGCGCGGGTGCCGGCCACAGGCGCAGCACATAGCGTTCGTCCGGCTTCGCACCCTGGCGTACCATCAGCAGTGCTTCCACGCGGGTGTCCAGCGTGGCCGGCAGCACCGGCAGTTCATCGGCGCCGGTGTTCTTGTCCAGCATCAGCAGCGCCTGCTGCCAGCCGGCCTGTTCCTGCCGCTTCCAGCCACGCGCTTCCAGCTGCGCCTGCAGCGGTGCCAATGGCCCGGCCACCTGCACGTCCAGCGGCCAGCGCTGGTCGTCGTCGAACTCGTTGCGGCGCGCCGGCAGCGTGGCCCAGTCGTGCTGCCACCAGGCCTGCATGTCCATCGCCTGCGGGGCCGGCAGGGTCGGTTCGAAGCGTTCCAGCTTCACCGGGATGTTGCGCGGTGCGTACCACATCGCCGCCACGGCGAAGACGCCGTAGAACAGCCAGGCCACCGGCTTCACCCAGAACGAGCGGTTGAAGCGGCGGCGATAGGCGATGCCCAGCACCAGCAGCCAGAACGTGCCGAACAGCATGCCGCCGATCACGTCGCTCAGCCAATGCGCGCCCAGGTACAGGCGCGAGAAGCCGATCAGGCTGACCACGATGCCCGAGACCAGGTACGGCCAGACGCGGGTGCGGCCGGGCATCTCGCGTGCGATCAGCACCGCGAAGAAGCCGAAGGTGATGGTGGCCATGGTCACCGACACCGACGGGAAGCCGAAGCCGCTGCTGGCGTCGATCGGGCGCACCACATCCACGGTGGCGCCCAGCAGCATGGTCAGCGCCAGGCCGAAGGCCAGTGCCGCCAGCCAGTGAGCAGCGGCCATCCAGCGTCGGCGCCAGATCAGATAGCCCATCGCCGCGGCGGTGGCCGGCAGCAGGACCTGCCAGGCCCCGAGCGACGCCAGCGCAGCCATCGGGTAGTCGGCCAGCGGATTGCGCAGCGCCAGCATGGCCTGGTGCACCAGCAGGTCGATCGCCAGCGGCTCGCCATGTGCGACCACCACGGTCAACAGCGCGAACCAGCCCCAGCCCAGCAGAAGCAGCATCAGCGCCAGCATCGCCAGTGGCACCGATTCGCGCCGCTTCGGGTCCAGCACGCCAACGGTGTAGCGGCCCAGCGTCGGGTGGCGGTTGGACCAGTCCAGCAGGCGTGCCAGCCAGTTGTCCATGCGTGCGGCCGACCAGCGGTAGCCGTACAGCACGATGGCCCAGACCAGGCCAAGGATCACCGCCAGCAGGCCGACCACCACCACCAGCCGCCCGGCCACAGCAGCCACCGCGTCGTACGCTTCGCCGAGGATCCAGCCCGGCGCCAGGAACAGCACCGCCCAGGAAATGCTGGCGATACCGCTGGCCTGCACGTAGCGGCTGGCGGGCATCTTCATCATGCCGGCGATGGCCGGCACGAACGGGCGGATCGCGCCGACGTAGCGTGCCACCAGGATGCTCTTGAAGGCATTGCGGCGGAACAGGTTTTCGCCGCGGTCGAGCAGCTGCGGGTAACGGCTGAACGGCCACACGCCACGCAGGCGGTCACCCCAGCGGCGGCCGATCCAGTAACTGATGCCATCGCCGGCAAACGCACCCAATGCCGCAGCCGCCACCGCGTACGGCCCGGAGATCTGGCCCAGGCCAATGAACACGCCCACCGCGAACAGCAGTGGCAGCGCCGGCACGATGGCGCCAAGAATGATGACCGCATCGCAGAAGGCGATGAGGAAGATAACGGCGCCCGCCAGCACGGGGTGAGCGGCAATCCACGCGAGCGTGGCGTCGATCCATGAAGAGTCCATTGCCCGATTATAGGGGCGTGAAGGTGACTGGTTCCCAGCCGCTTCGTGACCGTTTGCAACCGGCGCCATCGCCTAGAATGGAGTCATGCCGCATACGCCAGACGCTCCCCACCGTGCTTTGAAGGCCGACAGTTTCGGTCAGATCCTTCTGGTTGAAGGGCCCGATGGCCCGTTCGTACGCCGCGATCTGGGGGCCACGCCGCTGTGGCTGCGGTTGCCCGCGTGGTGGCTTGCACGTCGCGAAGCACGCGCGCTGCGCCATATCCATGGCATGGCCGATGTGCCGCAGCTGCTGGCCTGGGATGGCCGCCACCTCGACCGCAGCTTCATGGCCGGCGATGCCATGTACCAGCGTCCGCCGCGCGGCGATCTGGCCTGGTTCCGCGCCGCGCGTCGCCTGCTGCAGCAGCTGCATCGCAATGGCGTGGCCCACAACGACCTGGCCAAGGAAGCCAACTGGCTGGTCACTGAAGATGGACGACCGGCGCTGATCGACTTCCAGCTGGCGGTGATCGGCAACCCGCGCTCGCGCTGGATGCGGCTGCTGGCCCGCGAGGACCTGCGCCACCTGCTCAAGCACAAGCGCATGTACTGCCGCGAATCACTCACCCCGGTGGAGAAGCGCGTGCTCAAGCGTACGTCGTGGGTGCGCGAGCTGTGGTTCGCCACCGGCAAGCCGGTCTACCGCTTCGTCACCCGCCGCATCCTGCACTGGGAAGACAACGAGGGGCAGGGACCGAAGCCGTGAGTGCATCGCAGGTGATGAGCGCGCCGCCGAGCGCGGGCAGCGTGCTGCGAACTCAGCTGCCCGGTGCGGATTTCGTGCATGCGTGCCATGCGACCACCCGTCGTGATGGGCGCTCGGCGTTGCAGGCCTATCGTGACATGGCCGCGAGCATTCCCGGTTGGTTCGATGGTCTGATGGCGCTGCGCAACCACGGCATGCGCCTGCTTGGCATGAAGCACCTTGGCTCATTGCGTGCGGTGCAGGACACCGACGATCCGGCGGCCGGCCAGCGGCTGGGCATCTTCACCCTGCAGTCGCTGGATGACGATGCCATCGTGCTGGAAGACGATGATCGCCACCTGCGCGTACAGCTGGCCCTGCAATGGCAGGGCGATGTGCTGGAAGTGGTGACGGTGGTGCATACGCATAACGCATTCGGGCGCCTCTACATGCTGCCGGTCGCGCCCGTGCACAGGTTGATCGTGCCGCATCTGCTGCAGAAGCAGGTGCAGGCGTACCGGTGATTCGACACCGCGCTCGCCGGGCCATGCCCGGCGACACGCGGCGTTTCCGGATTACGGCGTCGCCGGCACCACCTGCTGGCCGATGAAGTTGCGCTTGGCATCGAAGTCATAGGCGATCTGCAGCTGGCCCACGTCCGGGCAGGCGTGGCAGTCGCGCAGCGGTGTGCGGTACAGCAGGCGGATCCCGCCGCCCTCCAGCGGTGTCGCTCCGGCCGATTGCGCCGGCGCGAATGGCGTGGCCTGCGGGTTGGCCTTCAACAGCTCCTGCACGGCCGGGTCGGCACGCAGCGTGTCGTCCAGCTGTACGGCATCCACATCGATGCGCTTGCCGCTGGCGTCGACCAGGCGGGTGCCTTCGTTGGTGTTGGCCCGGAAGGGATACTCGACCGTGGCAATGCCCAGCCCCTCGTTCTCATGCCAGGCGGTCACATACGCCAGTTCCCCGGCGCTGGACAGTTGCTCGGCCGCGGTGATCGCCTCGGCGCTTGCTCCCCCCGCTCGCATCGCATCGCGCAGGCAATCCCGGGTGGCGGCATTCTCGCCGTGGCGGCATGCGTTCAGATCGCCATCCCAGACCACGGCCTCGCTCCAGCGCATCTTGCCGTCGGCGGCGGCCTTCTCCGCGCTGGGCGCGTCACCGGCGGGTGGCTCCTTGCCGGGTTCCGGCGAACGGCCCTGGCAGGCAGTCAGCAGGGCAAGCCCCAGGGCAGGCAGCAACAGGCGGGAACGGCGCATGGCGTGGACCTCGTGCGTTGGCTGGAGGCCCGAGTATCGTCAAGGCCGGGTGAACTCCGCGTCGGCGCGGCATACTAGCGGCTCATTGCATACGCTGGAGTGTGGAACGTGGGCAGTCTGCAGGGCAAAACGCTTTTCATCACTGGAGCCTCGCGTGGGATCGGCCTGGCCATCGCACTGCGCGCTGCGCGCGACGGCGCCAACGTGGCCATTGCGGCCAAGTCGTCGGTGCCGAATCCGAAGCTGCCGGGCACCATCCATACCGCGGCCGAAGCGGTGACGGCGGCAGGCGGGCAGGGCCTGGCCCTGAAGTGCGACATCCGCGAGGAAGAGCAGGTGCACGCGGCGGTTGCGGCCACGGTCGATACCTTCGGTGGCATCGACATCCTGGTCAACAACGCCAGCGCGATCTGGCTGCGCGGTACGCTGGATACGCCGATGAAGCGTTTCGACCTGATGCAGCAGGTCAATGCGCGCGGCAGTTTCCTGTGCGCGCAGGCCTGCCTGCCGTACCTGCTGCAGGCGCCGAATCCGCACATCCTCACCCTTGCACCGCCGCCCAGTCTGGAGCCGAAGTGGTGGGCACCGCATACCGGCTACACGCTGGCGAAGATGGGCATGAGCTTCGTTACCCTGGGCCTGGCCGCGGAATTCGGCCCGCAGGGCGTGGCGGTGAATGCGCTGTGGCCGCGCACGGTCATCGCCACCGATGCGATCAACATGATCCCGGGCGTGGATGCGGCCGGCTGCCGCACGCCGCAGATCATGGCTGATGCCGCGCATGCGGTGCTGGTGCGCGAAGCGGCGGGCTTCCATGGCCAGTTCCTGATCGACGATGACGTGCTGGCGCAGGCGGGTATCACCGATCTTTCGGGCTACGCAGTGGATCCGTCGCGTCCGTTGCTGCCGGATCTGTTCCTGGATTGATCGCACGTCGCCGGAAGAGGCCGAGGGCTGCGACCTTCGGCCTGCTGCGCTAGAATGCGCGGCTGTAATCGTTTTCAACAGGGATGTGAACACATGTCACGCACTCTTTCCGTCGCGGCGCTGGCCGCTTCGCTGTCGTTGATCCTGGCCGCCTGCGGTGGCAAGGCACCCGCCGCTGCGGGCGGCGCCGCTGCCTCCGGCACGCCGGACGCCAGCGCGGCGCCGTCCGACCCGCAGCAGCAGTTGACCGCCAAGCTCAACGCCTACATCGGCTGCTTCAACGCGCTTGATTCGAAGACCCACGGCAGCATCGAGTCCTATACGCGCTGGATCAAGGATGTCGCCGCCGGCCCGACCGGTCGCGAGACACAGGTGTACGGTCCGTTCGAGATCAGCGATTACGACATGAAGCAGTGCGATGCCCCCGTGACCGAGGCGATGGCTGCCAAGCCAGTGCTGGCCGAACTCGATGCTGCTGCCGGCCACTACCAGCAGGCGCTGAAGGCACTGGTGCCGATCAGCAAGGACGCGCACGACTACTACGATCGCCAGGACTACGAAGACGACCAGTTCGCCAAGGGCAAGCAGCTGCACGCGCCCCTGATGGTCGCCTTCAAGGATTTCGTGGCTGCCAGCGAAACGTTCAATGCCGAGCTGGAGCGCCAGAACGACGCCGCCCAGCGCGAGCAGCTCAAAGCACTGGAGCAGGCCGAGGGGCGCACGCGCGAGTACTACCGCCTGGCGATGATGCTGGAAGCCAAGGCCATCATGGATCTGATGAGCGAGGATGATTTCGATCAGGCCAAGGCCCGCGAGCGTCTGGATGCGTTCAACCGCATTTCCGACGAAGCGCATGCGAAGGTGGCTGATCAGGAGCCGGGCAAGCTGGACTGGAACAGCTTCGAGCGTGAGGCCGAGAACTTCCGTCGGGAAGGCAAGGCGCGGCTGCAGCGCGTCAGCGAGAAAGAGCCTTACACCGATTTCGAACGACGCATGCTTGATTCGCCGTCGATGGCGCCGCGTGGATCGGCCAGCAAGCGGATGCAGGAATACAACACGCTCGTTTTCCAGAGCAACCGCCAGTAGTGCTCCCGCTCATGGCGTGATCAGCGTGCGCCGGTGTACATCGCCGGCGCTCGCATCAATGACTGAACGCATCCGGCAGCTTGCCGCCGCACTTGCGGCAGTGCAGTGCATCTGGTTCATGGCCTTCCAGCCCACAGTCCGGGCAGCCACGCGCATCGCGGCGTGCGGCCTGCTCGGCTTCACGCATGGTGCTGGCCAGTTCGGCGGTGTAGATGCCGGTGGGCACGGCGATGATGCTGTAGCCGATCAGGATCAGCACCGAGGTGACGAAGCGGCCGAGCACGGTCTGCGGCACGATATCGCCGAAGCCGACCGTGGCCATGGTCACCACCGCCCAGTACATGCTGGCCGGGATGTTGGTGAAACCGTGTTCGGGGCCCTCGATCACGTACATCAGCGCACCGGCGATGATGGTGATGGTGATCACCGTGAACAGGAACACCAGCACCTTGCGCCGGCTGCGCCACAGCGACGTCATCAGGACGCCGCTTTCCTCGATGTAGCGGGTCAGCTTCAGGATGCGGAACACCCGCAGGATGCGCAGCGCGCGCACCACCAGCAGGCTCTGCGCGCCGGGGATGAACATCGACAGGTAGGCGGGCAGGATCGACAGCAGGTCGATGATGCCCCAGATGCTCACTGCATACCGCAGCGGGCGCTTGACCACCGCCAGCCGCAGCAGGTACTCGGCGGTGAAGATGATCGTGAAGCCCCATTCCAAGATGTACAGGCCGGTGGACCATTCGGCATGCAGGTGCTGCACGCTGTCGATCATCACCACCAGGATGCTGGCGACGATCGCCACCACCAGGATCAGGTCGAAATTGCGCGAAGGGCGGGTGTCATGGCGGTAGATGATGTCGAACCACCGACGGCGCCAGCCGGTCTCGGTGGCGGGGTTGAGCTGGGGGGCGGAAAACGGTCGCATGGGCGCATTGTGCCGCAGGGGTTCCGGCGCGAGAATGGGCGTTCCTGAACCCTGCCGACTGCCATGACCGCCGCGACCGATCCGCTGATCTCCCTTTCGCACTATTACCTGCCGGTCTACAAGCCCCGCCAGGTGGTACTGGAGCGAGGCCAGGGCGCCCGCGTATGGGACAGCCAGGGCCGTGAGTTCATCGACCTGGCTGCCGGCATCGCCGTGTGCGGCCTGGGCCACAACGATCCGGACCTGGTGGCCGCGCTGGTCGAGCAGGCCGGCAAGCTCTGGCACACCAGCAACGTGTTCTACAGCGCACCGCCGCTGCACCTGGCCGAGGAACTGGTGAAGGCCAGTCGCTTCGCCGAGCGGGTGTTCCTGTGCAACTCCGGCGCCGAAGCCAACGAAGTGGCGATCAAGATGGTCCGCAAGTGGGCCTCCAGCCAGGGCCGCCCGGCCGACAAGCGCGTCATCATCACCTTCCGTGGCAGCTTCCACGGCCGCACCATGGGCGCGGTGACCGCTACCGCGCAGCCGAAGTACCAGGAAGGCTACGAGCCGCTGCCGGGTGGCTTCCGCTACATCGATTTCAACGACGAAGTGCAGCTGGAAACCGCGATGGCCGCCGGTGACGTGGCGGCGGTGATGCTGGAGCCGATCCAGGGCGAGGGCGGCGTGATGCCGGCCAAGTCCGGCTTCCTCAAGCGCGTGCGCGAACTGTGCGACCAGCACGACGCGCTGCTGGTGCTGGACGAGATCCAGGCCGGCATGGGCCGCACCGGCACGCTCTTCGCGCACTGGCAGGACGACGTGGTGCCGGACATGGTCACCCTGGCCAAGGCACTGGGTGGCGGCTTCCCGATCGGTGCGATGCTGGCCGGCCCGAAGGTGGCCGAGACCATGCAGTTTGGCGCGCACGGCACCACCTTCGGTGGCAACCCGCTGGCCGCTGCGGTGGCCCGCGTGGCGCTGCGCAAGCTGGCGTCGTCGGAGATCGCCGCCAACGTCAGCCGCCAGTCGAAGGCGCTGCGCGATGGCTTCGCGCGCATCAACGAAGAGTTCGGCGTGTTCAGCGAGGTGCGTGGTCGCGGCCTGATGCTGGGTGCGGTGCTGAGCAAGGATTTCGCCGGCCAGGCGGGTGCGATCCTCGACCACGCTGCCGGGCAGGGGCTGCTGACCCTGCAGGCCGGCCCGGACGTGCTGCGCTTCGTGCCGTCGCTGAACATCACCGACGAAGAAGTGGCTGAAGGCCTCAAGCGCCTGCGCGCGGCAATTGCCGCGTTCATCGCCGCGCGCTGACGCCTTGGCGTCGGGGTCGGATCCCTCTCCTGCGGAGAGGGCTCTGGCCCCGATCAGCCCACCGCGTAACGCTTCAACACCTTGCCCAGCCCACGGCCATCGCGCACGGTTTCCGCGTGCAGGCCGGCGGCGCGTGCGCCGCGCACGTTGGCGAACAGGTCATCGACGAACAGCGTGCGCGCAGGTGCCACGTCCAGTGCTTCCAGCGTGCGCAGGAACACCGCGGGCGCCGGTTTGCGCAGGCCGAACTCCGCGCTGCAGAACACGCGCTCATGCAGGGCCGGGAACAGTTCCGGTAGCAGAGTCGGCAAGGCCTGCTGCATCAGTGCGCCATTGTTGGTCAGCACCGCCATCGGCAGCTGCAGGGCCTGCAGCCGCTGCAGCACGGCCGGCTGTGGATGGCTGGCGGCCTGTCGCGCCGCGATCCACGTGTGTACATCAACGGTGCGGCCCAGCTGTTTGCTCAGCTGCGCCAGATAGGCCGGGCCATCCAGCGTGCCATTGTCATGTGCCGCTTCCAGCCTGCTGTCGTACAGCGCGGCCTGCACGGTTTCCGGCGCGACATCCAGCGCCTGTGCCAGATGCAGCACGCGCTGCGCGCGCTGGTACTGCACCAGCACGCCGTCCACATCCAGCAGCAACAGATCGATCCGCATCAGCCGAGCATGCCATCGCGGTGGATGCGCGGAAACCCTGGAGTGCGCGTGCGACAGACGGTCGCAGACGCGGCCACAGGGGGCTGCCTAGAATGGCGTTTGAATCCGCAGGAGATGCAACGATGAAGGCTTGGATGGTGGCAGTGGGACTGGGCGCGCTGATGCTGGCGCCGTCGGCGATGGCGCGGGTGTGTGCGGTCAGCATCGACAGCACCGACCAGATGAGCTTCAGCAGCCGCGAGATCAAGGTCGCCGCCGACTGCACCGCCGTGGACCTGACCCTGCGCCACACCGGCAAGCTGGCTGTCACCGCGATGGGCCACAACTGGGTGCTGACCCGTACCGCCGATTACCAGCCGGTGGCGATGGCGGGCATGCGCATGACCCTGGCCGACAGCTACCTGCCGAAGGCCGACAAGCGCGTGCTGGCGCACACCAAGGTGATCGGCGGTGGCGAGACCACGCGCGTGCGCTTCTCCACCCAGGGCCTGCAGAAGGGCGGTGACTACACCTTCTTCTGCTCGTTCCCCGGCCACTTCGCGATGATGAAGGGCAAGTTCGTCTTCGGTTGAAAAAAAGGGGACGGAGGGGATTAAGTCGTTTGTGCACAAACGACTTAATCCCCTCCGTCCCCTTTTTTGCGATCAGCCCTTGGCAGCCCGGAACGCTACGCGTGCGGCGGCGAGGGTGGCCTCGATCACCGCGTCATCGTGGGCGCTGGACAGGAAGCCGGCCTCGTACGCCGACGGTGCCAGGAACACGCCCTGCTCCAGCATCGCGTGGAAGAAGCGGTTGAACGCCGGAATGTCACAGGCGGTGGCCTGCGCATAGGTCTCGACCTTCTCGCTGGTGAAGAACAGCCCGAACATCGCGCCCACGCGGGTGGTGGTCACCGCCACGCCGGCTTCGGCGGCGGCCGCTTCCAGGCCGGCACACAGGCGTGCGGTGCGCTCGGCCAGGTCGGCGTGGAAGCCCGGCTGCTGGATCAGCTCCAGCATCGCCAGACCGGCAGCCATTGCCACCGGATTGCCGCTCAGCGTGCCGGCCTGGTAGATCGGGCCGGCCGGTGCGATCTGCTGCATCAGCTCGCGGCGACCACCATAGGCACCCACCGGCATGCCACCGCCGATGATCTTGCCGAAAGTGGTCAGGTCCGGGGTGATGCCGTAATGCGCCTGCGCACCGCCAAGGGCAACACGGAAGCCGGTCATCACTTCGTCGAAGATCAGCAGCGCGCCATGCTTCGTGCACAGCGCACGCAGGTGTTGCAGGTAGCCCTCGCGCGGCGGGATGCAGTTGGCGTTGCCGACCACCGGTTCGATGATCAGGCCGGCGATGTCATCACCCTGCTGTTCGAACAGGGCGGTGGCCGCTTCGAAGTCGTTGTAGGGCAGGGTCAGGGTCAGTTCGCTCAGGCCGGCCGGGACGCCCGGCGAGGTCGGCACGCCCAGGGTCAGCATGCCGCTGCCGGCCTTGACCAGGAACGAGTCGCCGTGGCCGTGGTAGCAGCCTTCGAACTTGACGATGCGGTTGCGGCCGGTGGCGCCACGCGCCAGGCGGATCGCCGACAGCGTGGCCTCGGTGCCGGAGTTGACCATGCGCACCATCTCGCACGATGGCACCAGGCGGGTGATGGTCTCGGCCATGGTGACTTCGGCCGCGCACGGCGCACCGAAGGACAGGCCATTGTCGATCGCCTTCTTCACCGCCTGGCGCACGGCCGGGTGGTTGTGGCCGACGATCATCGGGCCCCAGGAACCGACGTAGTCGATGTAGCGGTTGCCATCGACGTCGTACAGGTAGGCGCCATCGGCGCGTTCAACGAAGAACGGCTCGCCGCCGACCGACTTGAACGCACGTACCGGCGAATTGACGCCGCCCGGCAGCAGCTGCTGGGCACGGGAGAACAGGGCGTGGGACTGGTCGTGGTTCATGGGGCTTTCCTGGGCATTACGCGAACTGGGCGAGATAGGCGCGCTGGGTCGCGACCGGGTCCGATGCGGCATAGATACCGCTGACCACGGCCACCAGATCGGCGCCGGCGTCGATGATGGGACCGACATTGTCCGGCGTCAGGCCGCCGATCGCCACCCGCGGCACGCCGAGTGCGGCGCTTTGCCGCAGCAGGTCGGTGTGGGCGCGGCTGCTGGTGACCTTGGTGGTGGTCGGGAAGAAGGCGCCGAAGGCCACATAGCTGGCGCCGGCCGCCACGGCCTTCTCGGCATTGGCCAGCTGGTCGTAGCAGGAGGCGCCGATGATGGCCTCGGCACCGAGCAGCGCGCGCGCGCTGGGGATGTCCCCGTCGGTGCCGCCCAGATGCACGCCAGCCGCGCCCACGGCCTTGGCCAGCACCGGATCGTCGTTGACGATCAGCGGCACGCCGTGGGCGGCGCACAGGCCTTGCAGGGCCGTCGCCTGTTCCTGCCGCAGCGCGTCGCTGGCGGTCTTGTGGCGGTACTGCAGCCAGGTGGCACCCGCGGCCAGCAGCGGCGCGGTACGGGCCAGCAGGCGCGCGGTATCGGGCTCGTCGGGGGTGATCAGGTAGACGCCGCGGGGCGCCGGGGAAGCAGAAGTCATCGATGGCTACCGGTGCGTGGGCTGCAATGGGACAATGGCCGCCCGTGAATCCAGCCCCGATTATCCGATGAGCGACGCCAGCCCCACCACCCTGCGAACCTGGATGTGCGTGGTCTGCGGCTTCCTGTACAGCGAAGCGGAAGGCTTGCCGGAGGAGGGTATTGAGCCCGGGACGCGTTGGGAGGATATTCCCGAGACCTGGACCTGCCCGGACTGCGGGGTGACCAAGGCCGATTTCGAGATGGTCGAGGTCGACTGACCGGCGGGCCACCCGGCCCATCCTGTGGGTGCGGACCGTTGGGGTGGGTGTGGACCGTTGGTCCACACACCGACACCCTCAATGCAGCCGCGGCACCGGCCCGCCGAGGTCGATCAGCTTCTCGCGCAGCCACTGCGCATCGCTGGCCTCGGGATTGCGCTTCAGGTACTGCCCCAGGTCATGGCGGGCACCGGCCAGATACTCCAGTTGCAGGTACGCCAGGCCGCGGTCGCGCAGCGCGTCGTCCTGCTCGGGCGCCAGTTTCAGCAGGCGGTCGGCACTGCGTGCGGCACGATCCCATTCACCGGCTTCGGCGTAGACACCATGCAGGTTGCGCAGCATGCGCATCAGGATCGCGCGCGCCGGCGCCGGGTCGAGGATCTGCGCCAGCACCTGGTCATCGGGCATCTGTCCGCCCAGGTGTGACTTGGCGCGTTCGCGCAGTTCGTCCACGTCCAGTGGCCGGCCACCGTTGAACGGGTCCATCACCAGTACGCCGTCGTCCACCGGCAAGCGCACCAGGAAGTGGCCGGGGAAGGACACGCCATCCAACGGTATGCCGAGCCGGCGCGCGACTTCCATCTGCACCAGCGCCAACGAGATCGGATTGCCCAGGCGCCGCTCGAACACCTGGTTGAGGTAGCTGTTGCGCGGGTCGTAATACTCGTCGTGGTCGCCGCTGTAGCCCAGCTCGTCGAACAGGTGGCGGTTGATCGCCGCCATCTTCAAGGGGCTGTTGTCGATGCTCTCCACTTCCGAACGGAGGTGGTCGACATGGCTCTGGATCAGCGCGTCGTAGGTGGACGGCTGCAGATCGGGGTATTCATCGCGCGCGATCAGCAGCGCGGTCGGCAACAAGGGCAGCGCCTCGTCTTCGAGGTCGGCCAGTGCATCCCAGTCGGGGAGTGTGATCCGGTCCTGCATGACCACAGACTGGCGTCATTCGCAGGCGGTTTCAAGCGGTGCCGCGTGAAAAATCCGGGGGTCAGATCCCTTTCGCGTGCGAAAGGGATCTGACCCCTGCAGGGTTGCCGGCCAGCGGCCGGCACTACCGCGGGCAGAACCCTGTTACTCGATGCCTGGGCCGAACTTCAGCTCCGTGCCATCCTTCAGCTTGAGCTTCTCGGCCTGGCCGGCGTTGAGCTCCAGCACGTAACGTGCCGGGCCACCGCTGGGGTAGGGCGGGCACATGTCGCCGGCCGAGCACGGCGGCACATCACGCTGCTGGCTGACCAGCTTGCGCTGGCTGTCGAAGTACAGGATGTCCAGCGCGATCCTGGTGTTCTTCATCCAGTACGCCTGCATTTCCTCGCGGTCGTGGATGAACAGCATGCCGTGGTCGGCCGCCATCTGGTCGCGGAACATCAGACCGCGTGCGCGGGTTTCATCGTTGGTGGCCAGCTCGACCTGGTAGCGGGCGCCATCCAGTTCGACCCAATGGCGGGCCGCGTCGGTGGCGCAGCCAGCCAGGGCCAGCAGCGGGAGCATCAGCAGCGAACGCAACAGCGACATCGTCAGGATCCTTCGAAAGGGTCAGAGCACGACCGGCGGCTCGCCGCCGACGATCACCACATCGGCGCGGCGGCGTGCGAACAGGCCAACGCAGACCACGCCCGGCAGCTGGTTGAGCTCGCGCTCCAGCTTTTCCGGATCGGTGATCTGCAGGTTGTGGATGTCCAGGATCTGGTTGCCGTTGTCGGTGACCACGCCTTCACGCCAGGTCGGCTGGCCGCCGGTCATGTCGCGGATCTGGCGGGCGACCAGGCTGCGCGCCATCGGGATCACTTCCACCGGCAGCGGGAACCTGCCCAGCACCGGCACCTGCTTGCTCGGGTCGATGATGCAGATGAAGCGCTCGCTGGCCTCGGCGATGATCTTCTCGCGGGTCAGCGCGGCGCCGCCGCCCTTGATCAGGCACTTGTTGGCGTCGCACTCATCGGCGCCGTCCACGTACAGCGACAGGTTGCCGCTGTGGTTCAGCTCGATCACCTCGATGCCGTGCTGCTTCAGGCGCGCGGTGCTCTGCTCGGAGCTGGACACAGCGCCCTTGATGCGGTGCTGGATGCGGGCCAGGGCATCGATGAAATAGGCCACGGTGGAACCGGTGCCGACACCGACGATCATGCCGTCTTCAACGTACTCGATGGCTTTCTCGGCGGCCAGGCGCTTGGCTTCGGACATGGGAGAACTCTCAGGCAGGGAATCAGGATTTCTTTTCCAGCGACAGCAGCAGCTTCCACTGCGCGGCGGTCACCGGGAACACCGACAGGCGGTTGCCCTTGGCAACCAGCGGGAAGCCCTCGCCGAGTTCTTCGGCGTGCAGCTTGATCTCGTCCAGCGCGATCACCTGCTTGAGCTTGCGGTCGAAGGCCACGTCCACCAGCATCCAGCGCGGGTTTTCGCGCGTGCTCTTGGGGTCGTGGTAGTCGGATTTCGGATCGAACTGGGTGTCGTCCGGGTAGGCCGTACTGGCCACGGTGGCCAGGCCGACGATGCCGGGCACCTTGGTATTGGAGTGGTAGAACAGGATGCCGTCGCCCACCTGCATGCCATCGCGCATGAAGTTGCGCGCCTGATAGTTGCGCACCCCGTTCCAGGGTTCGACCTTGACCTTGGCCAGGTCATCGATGGAGAAGGCGTCCGGTTCGGACTTCATCAGCCAGTAGCGCTTGCGGGCGGTCATGCGTTCACGGGGGCAGCGGAGGGGAACAGGGTGCCGTCTTCGGTGCAGATCGCATCCACCGGCACGTCCCACGACGCCACCGGCAAGGACTCGACCTGCTGCACCGCGAACGCAGCACCGACCAGCCAGGGCGGCGCCGGCCGGTCGTGGCGGAAGGCGAAGCTGCGATCATACCAGCCGCCCCCCATGCCCAGCCGCCGGCACTGCGTGTCGAAACCCACCAGCGGGGCCACCACCAGCGCCATCTGTGCTGGTTCCAGGGTGTCTTCCAGCGCCACGTCCGGCTCGGGAATGCCGTAGCGGTTGCTGGTCAGCGGCTGCCCCGGCCGCCACGGCGCGAAGCGCAGCACGTCGCCGGCCAGCACCGGCAGGCAGTAGGTGAGGCCTTCGGGCAACTGCAACTGCCAGCGGTGCAGGGCGATCTCGCCATCCAGCGCCCAGTAGCCGGCCACGGCGCCTTCGCGCGGGGCGAACGGCAGGGCGAGCAGGGCATCGGCAAGCGATTCGGCGGCGGCGATGCGCTCAGCGGCGGAAAGGTCGCGGCGGCGTTGCCGCAGGTCGTGGCGCAGGGCCTGGCGCGGGTCGGTCATGGCAGCGTGCGGCAAGGATCAGCCGTCATTGTGCCGGAAAGAACAAGGGCGACGCCCGAAGACGCCGCCCTTGCTGGAATATTGCATTCTCCGCAATGTCGATGCATGCGAAACGACCTTGAACCCGGGGGCTCAAGTGGGAACGCTGGAGAACCATCGGGCTTCCCGCTGCAAGGCGGACCTGCACTCCCGGCGCTGTCGCGCTCCCGGTGTCGTTCTTAAGGGACAAGGCGAATGTTTGCACATGCCGTCGAGCACCGCAGAGAACGCGTGACCATTATAGCCAGCACGCAGGATCTGGATAGGCCGTTCGTCGGCAACAGTCCGTGCCAATTCAGATATGAGAAGACGCGTTTTGCACGATCTTCAGGCGCCGCCGTCGATGGCGCGGTCCAGGCGCCGGTTCAGGTCGGCCAGCGTCTGCTGCAGCGCCACCGCCTGGCGGGCGTTCTCGTCGCGCAGCAGCTGTAGTTCGTGGGCCAGGTTCAACGCGGCCAACACGGCGACGCGATCGACCGCGGCCATGCGGTTGCTGCCGCGGATCTCACGCATGCGCGCGTCCAGCAGGCGCGCGGCGGCCATCAGGCTGTCACGTTCATCGCCGCCGACGCCCACGGTGTATTCACGATCGAGGATGCGGACACTGACCGGTTCGGCGCTCATGTGTGCTGCTCCAGGGATTTGAGCCGGCTGATCATCGCTTCCACCCGCGAGCGTGCCTGCTCATTCTTGGCCAGCAGCGTCGAACGCTCGGCCACCAGCTGTTCCTGCTGGTGGCGCAGGCTGCGGTTCTCCTCGGCCAGGCGCTGGTTGCGGTCAAGCAACGCTTCCACGCGGGCAGCGAAGTCCTGCAGCTGGGCAAGGGGATCGGCGGGTTCCATGCGGGCACGATAGGCAAGCCGGGCAAGGGCGGTCAAGCGTTGTCGCAGCAAGGCTGGACGGCTGCGGAGAGGATGCCGTCGGGTTGCTACACTACGGGGTCTCACGGGCGCGCGCGTGCGCGCCCCGGGTTTCCTTTCCGAACGAGCCGCACGATGACCGAACTTCCCTCCGTCGACGACGTTACCCGCGCCAGCCAGGCGTTGGGCCTGGGCGCCACCGCTGCCGAGCTGCACGGCGCGCTGTGCGGCTGGCTGGCTGCCGGCGGTGCCCCCGGCAACGACTGGCCGGCGCGCGTGCTGGCCGACGACAACCTGCCGCCGGTGGCTGCCGACAGCGTGCTGGGGCAGCTGCTGCAGGCCACCATCAAGCAGCTGGAAGACCGCGACTTCGCCTTCGAGCTGCTGCTGACCGACGGCGACGATGTATCCGCGCAGGCCGATGCCATGTTCAGCTGGACCCGTTCCTTCCTGGGCGGCTTCGGCCTGGGCAGCGGCGGCCGCCGCCCGACCCTGTCCGAAGAGGGCGAGGAAGCGCTGACCGACATGGCCAGCCTGGCGCGTGCCTCCAGCGAGGATTTCGAGGCCGGTGGCGATGACGACGACGAAGCCCTGTCGGAGATCGAGGAATTCATCCGCGTGGCGGTGCTCCTGCTGCACGGCGACGTGGTGCTGGCCTCGCGCCATCGTCAGCGCCTGAACTGATGGACATCAAGCAGCGCACCGGCATTGCCGCCGGCGAGTACAAGCGTCGCCGCCGCCAGCTGATGGACATGGCCGGCGAGGACGCGATCCTGGTGCTGCCGGCCGCGGCCGAGAAGGTGCGCAGCCTCGATACCCATTATCCGTTCCGGCAGGATTCGGATTTCCAGTACCTGAGCGGCTTCCCGGAGCCGGAAGCAGTGCTGGTACTGATCCCGGGCCGACGCCACGGCGAGGCCATCCTGTTCTGCCGCGAGCGCGATGCCGAACGCGAAGCCTGGGACGGCAGCCGCGCCGGCCAGGAAGGCGCGGTGGCGCAGTACGGCATGGACGACGCCTACCCGATCGATGATCTGGACGACATCCTGCCGGGCCTGCTGGAAGGCCGTTCGCGCGTCTACTACCACTTCGGCCGGGATGCCGACTTCGACCTGAAGCTGATCGGCTGGGTCAACCGCGTGCGTTCGCAGGTGCGCCACGGTGCGCAGCCGCCGCACGAGTTCCTCGAACTGGGCCACCTGCTGCACGAGCAGCGCCTGTTCAAGTCCGGTGCCGAAGTGGCGTTGATGCACCACGCCGCGCAGATCAGCGTGCGTGCGCATCTGGCCGCGATGAGGGCCGCCAGGGCCGGCATCCACGAGTACGAACTGCAGGCGGAGCTGGAACGCGTGTTCCGCGCCAACGACGCCGTGCCGGCCTATTGCAGCATCGTCGGCGCCGGCCGCAACGGCTGCATCCTGCATTACCGCGACAACAACGCGCGTTCGCGCGACGGCGAGCTGGTGCTGATCGACGCCGGTGCCGAGTACCGTGGCTACGCCAGTGACATCACCCGCACGTTCCCGGTGAATGGCCGCTTCAGCGCTGAGCAGCGTGCACTGCACGACCTGGTCGGCGATGCGCAGGCCGCTGCGTTGGCCCAGGCCAGGCCGGGCGTGCCGTACGAAGCCGGTCACCTCGCCGCAGTGCAGACCCTGACCGAGGGCCTGCTGCGGCTGGGCCTGCTGAAGGGTACGCTGGAAAAGAACCTGGCCGAAGGCCTGTACCAGCGCTTCTACCGGCACAAGACCGGGCACTGGATCGGCATGGACGTGCACGACGTGGGCGACTACCGTCTGGCGGGTGACTCGCGTCTGCTGGAGCCGGGCATGGCGTTCACCATCGAGCCCGGGTTGTACATCGGCGTGGATGACACGACGGTGGAACCGCGCTGGCGCGGTATCGGCATCCGTACCGAGGATGACGTGCTGATCACCGACGATGGCCATCGCGTGCTGACCGAAGGCCTGGCGCGCAGCGCCGACGAGATTGAAGCGGTGATGGCGGGGTAAGTGGTGTTCTGCAGGGCTTGCAGCCCTGCACCTGCTGCAATCAACGGCAACTGCCAATGCCAGAGCGGCATTCCGTGGGATGGCGGGGCGGTGTAGCTGGCCAGGACACGCCGTAAACCCATCCATGGGGGCTCGATGGCGCCATCCATGGCGCCAACGGTCCTGCCCACCCACACCGCCCCACCCCCGACAGATTCCTGTGGCTGTTGGTGGGTGCCGATCGTTGGTCGGCACATCTGTCAGATATCGAATGAATCATCCACGCATGGCGTGGATCTACGGACAATTGCGGCTGTTGGTAGGTGTCGACCTTGGTCGACACAGAGCGAGCGCAGCGAGCGACCCGCTTTTGCTTTTCTTTTTCTTTTCCGTGGTTGGACGCGCGCAGGAAACTGTCAAAGGCCGGGCGGGGTGGGTTTGCAGGACCGTTGGCGCCATGGATGGCGCCATCGAGCCCCCATGGATGGGTTTACGGCGTGTCCTGCAAACCCACCCCGCCCGGCAAAGCGCGGCTTTTGCTCCAAGCGACCAACCACGAGGGGCTCAGCCGTTCGCCGCCGCAAACGCCGGCCGCGTCAGGTTGTCCGCCTCGCCATCAGTGCACAGCACTTCGTCTTCAATGCGGATGCCACCATACGGACGGAAGAAATCCACGCGCTCCCAGTTGATCGCATCACCATGGCCGGCGTCCTTCACTTCGTTCAACAGCATGTCGATGAAGTACAGGCCTGGCTCGATGGTCACCACCATGCCCGGTTCCAGCACGCGGGTCAGGCGCAGGTAGGGATGGCCGGCCGGGCGCTCGATGCGGCCACCTTCGTCGCTGGCGGCGAAGCCGGCCACGTCGTGCACCTGCAGGCCGATCAGGTGGCCGATGCCGTGCGGGAAGAATGCGGCGCTGACGCCGGTCTCCAGCGCGGTCTGTGGCGACACCTTGATCACGCCGAAGTCCTTCAGCACGCCCATCAGCGAAAGATGTGCGTCCACGTGCAGCTGCTTGTAGTCGAAGCCCGGGCGCACCGCTGCGCACATCTGCTGCTGGGCGGCGTCGACGGCCGCAATCATCGCGGCGAATTCGTCGTGGCCCTGCGCGGCGTAGGTGCGGGTGATGTCGCTGGCATAGCCGTGCGCACTGGCGCCGGCGTCGATCAGGAAGCTGCGCAGCGGCTGCGGTGCCTTGCGGCCCAGCTCGGTGTAATGCAGCACGGCGGCGTGTTCGTTCAGTGCGACGATGTTGCCGTACGGCAGCTCGTTGGCATCCTGGCCCACCGCCTGGCAGTACGCCATGTGGATGCTGAACTCGTCGGCGCCATTGCGGAAGGCCGCCTCGGCGGCGCGGTGGCCGCGCACGCCCAGCACCTGCGCCTGGCGCATCAGTGCGATTTCATACGGTGTCTTGCTGCCGCGGTGCCATTCCAGGTAGTTCACCACCGGCGCTGGATTGTTCGGCACGTAGTTGCCCAGTGCGCTCTGCGGCTCGCCCAGGATCGCGCAGCGCGACGGGTCGGCCGGCAGCAGGGCCAGCGCCTCTTCGGGCTTGCGGATGATGTGGATGTCGAAGTGCTCCACCCACCAGCCGCTGGGGGCGTCCGGCACCACGTGCCAGTAGTCGAAGGGCTGGTGGAAGATCACCGCCGGGCGCTTGCCCGGGGTGAACACGATCCAGCTGTTGGGCACGCGGGTCAGCGGCAGCCAGGCCTTGAACTGCGGGTTGACCGCATACGGGTAGTCGCGGTCGTCGAACACCTGGTAGTGCAGGGTGCCGCTGGGCACCACCAGATGGTCGAAGCCGCCGCGGGCCAGCGCCTGTTCGGCGCGTCGGCACAGCACGGCCAGGTGGTCGGAATACAGGGCGCCGGGGTCTTGCTGGATCATTGCGGTGGCTCGACACGGAAAACGGCCCTAGATTCTGCCGCATACCGCGAAAAACCGCTGTGCCGGAACCGGCACTCAGGCCGTCGAAACCGGTCCCTCGTCGCTGTCCTCGCCCACCCACTGCCGCAGCAGCTGCCGATGTTCGCGCGACAGGGTCAGGAAGCGGAAGCCGGTCCAGCTCTGCCCGGGAACGTGTGCGGGCTCGCTCCACAGCAGATGCACGCCTACGTCGATGGCCTGCTGGCGGCCATCACCCAATGGCAAGGGAAAGCGCAGCTGGTACAGCGCATCCTCGCGCAGCGGCATGCTGGCCAGCATCAGCATGCCAGTTTCGGAGACATTGCCGAGGCGCCCGACCACGCACTCGCGCATCTGGTCGGTAACCGGCACCAGGTCCGAGACCTGGCGGCGCGGCGCGCGGCGGGTGTCCTGCGGCGGTACGGCTTTCATGCGGGGGTCTCCTGTGCGCGAGCCGTGGCCAGTGCGCGCAGCGCACCGAGGCTGGCTTCCCAGGCACGGTCGACCAGCCGGCCCTTGTCTTCGGTGACCAGCTGCGCGCGCCCGGCACTGATCTGCCGTGCCAGCGCATCCAGGTCGGTATCGGTGATCTTCTGCCCGCGCGCATTGACGAACAACGCGTGGCCGGTCAGCAGGCTGTACCAGGACAGGCGCTGGCGGCGCATCGTGCCATCGCCCATGTCGATGTCGAACCAACTGCCGAACGGCAGGCTGGACAGCTGTTGGTAGGCCGCTTCTTCGGCGCTGCTGCGCGGCGTGGCAGGTGCGGCGCCACCGTTCGTGCCGGCGTGCTCGCCCAGGCGCGCACGTGCCTTGAGGCGTGCGCTGAGCTCGGTACGCGAGGTGCTTTCATCCTCGCCGCCGGGCGTGGCCAGCCTGCGCGCGACAGCGGCGGCTTCCTCGGCGTGGTAGCCGACCTGCAGCAATGCGGCCTCCACGTCCGCTGCCAGTGCGGTATCGGTGCCGCCGGGGGCGTCGATGGCCTGCGCGGTGATGGCAGCGATGCGCTCGGTCTGTTGCAGGCGCTCCTGCCATTGCGGTGAATCGTCGCCATGGCGCAGGCGGGTGAGGGTCAGTGCATCGGCCCAGGCCTGGCGCAGCAAGGTCTGCACGAAACGCGGTGGCGACCGGGTGTCGCAGCACTGGTCGATCTGTGCGGTGGCCTGGCGACGGGCCAGTTCCAATCGTTCCTTGCCGCGCGCGGCTTCCACATGGCGGCGCTCGGCCAGTTCGGCACGATGGGCCGCCGCGCGCTGGTGCTGCTGCACGTCTTCACTGGCGGCGGCAAAGACTTCCGGCGCACGCGCATCCTGCCCCAGCAGGCCCTGCACGCTCTGCGCCATGCGCTGCAGCAGCTGCGGGTCGACATCCTCATCGCCCAGCCAGTTGGCGCCGACTTCGGCGATCTGATTGAGCAGCTCACGCGCGGGGTGTTCGTCGCGCACGAAGAAGCCCGGATCGGCCATGGCGGCGCGTGCCAGGGGTACCTGCAGGCGGGCCAGCAGCGCGGCCGGCACTGGATCGGGACGCTGCTGCTGTTGCACCTGCTGCATCAGCATGCGCAGCAGGTCAAGGTTGTCCCGGTCGTGACTGCCCAGCTGGGCCTGCGCACCATGCTCGCTGCGCAGCTGCGCGACCACGGCAGCCTGCAGGTCGGCCACACCGGTTGCCGCACTGGACTGGGCCTGCAGGCGCGCGAGTACCGCGTCGACTGCCGCGCTGGGCACCGCGCCGCTGTCCGCCGGGGCAGGGCTGCCGTGCCGTGCCTGCTGCAGCAGCTCATGCAGTGCACTGCCGGTGGAGGTGGTCACGCCCGGCGTGGCGGGGCCGGCTGCGCCGCCCTCGTGGAAGGCGTCCTGTACCAGGCTGGACCAGGAACCGGCCGGTGCCGAACCGTTCCAGCCGGTCAGGGGGGCTGAGGTGCGCTTGGCCGGCTGCGTGGTGCGGCCGCCCCCCACCGACTGGGTGATGATCCGCCGCGTGCTCGACGAGCGTGCCAGGTAGGGGGTGTAGACCAGCCCCGGCAGTACACCGGACTGGGCCAGCAGAGCATTGGCACGGTCAAGGATATCGCCCAGCCGTTCCAGCACCTGCCGTTCGAAACTGCGATACAGCGCCAGCTGTACCTCGACGCTCAGCGCGTCCTGTTCGGCAATCCGGCGCACCATCGCGCACAGTGCCTGCGGCGCCAGTGGCAGGGTGTCGGCCTCGAAGGCCGGCGCCGCCGCCAGCACGCCCAGGCGTTGGCCCAGCAGGTTCAGTGTGTTGGTTGAACGCAGGGTTTCGCGCCGCACCATCTCGGTCAGCAGCAGGTCGCGATCCACTTCGTGCTCATCAACCAGCGACAGCCCGAGCATGCCTGGCAGCGCTGGCGGCCCAGCACTGGTACTGACACCGCTGACCGGTTCGCGCAACCGCGCGAGGGCGTCGGCCACGGCATCGAGCATGCGATCGGCGAAATGGCCGGCGAAGGCGTGCAGCTGTCCACGCTGGGCCATCAGCTCGGCCTGCTGCTGCGGATTGCGTGCGCGGTCGGCGTCGTGCAGCAGGGTCTGCTCCAGCGCCTCGACGGTCAGGATCAGGGGCGCCGCCAGCGTCTGCCGGCACAGGCCGATCAGCGCGCCCAGCAGCTCACGTACCCGCGGTGGCAGATCGCTGGCGGCCAGGCGGTTCTTGTCGGCAGGAGTGATGGAAAAGACAGCTGACATCGGCAGGCGGTACCCGGATTCCCGCGGATCGATCTGGTGAATCTACCGTGTCGGCCGATGTCGGCGCTACTTTAGGCTGAACGTGAATCGCATCCGCCGGGCCTGGCCCGACCGATGAACGGTAGTGCCGGCCGCTGGCCGGCAGATATGTCTTCACCGGATTGCCGGCCAGCGGCCGGAACGATCCTTTGCCAGGCGAGGATCAATCTTCCAGGAACAGGCTCACCACATCGTTGGTGAAGCGGCGGCCCAGCTCGGTCGGCTGCACATGGCCATCGGTCACGTCCAGCCAGCCGCGCTGCACGGCCTCGGCCAGGGGAGCGTCCAGCACGCTGCGCGGCAGCCCCGTGCGCGACTCGAAATCGCGCAGGCCGAAACCTTCGTGCAGGCGCAGCAGGTTGAGCATGTATTCGAACGGCAGGCGCTCCGGCGCGATCACATCGTCGCCGCCGAACGAGGCGGGCGCGCCGGCGCTGTCCAGGTAGGCCTGCGGGTGCTTCAGCTTCCAACGCCGCAGCACATGCTCCTCGGCGCCGGAACTGATCTTGCCGTGCGCGCCGGCACCGATGCCCAGGTAGTCGCCGAAGCGCCAGTAGTTCAGATTGTGCGCGCTCTGCCGGCCGGGGCGCGCATAGGCGCTGACCTCGTACTGGCCGAAACCGGCCTGTGCCAGCAATGCCTGGCAGTGTTCCTGCATGCCCCAGGCGTTGTCTTCATCTGGAATGCCCTGCGGCGGCCGCGCGAAGAACACCGTATTCGGTTCCAAGGTCAGCTGGTAGTGGGAGATGTGTGCCGGCTGCAGCGCGAACGCGCGTTCCAGGTCGGCCTCGGCACCGGCCAGGGTCTGTTCCGGCAGCGCGTACATCAGGTCGATGTTGAAGTTGTCGTAGCCCGCGTCCTGCGCCATCTTCACCGCGCGCTCGGCTTCGCCACTGTCGTGGATGCGGCCCAGGCGCTTGAGCATGGCGTCGTCGAAGCTCTGGATGCCGAAGCTGAGGCGGTTCACGCCGGCCGCGCGATAGCGGTCGAAGCGGCCATGTTCGGCGGTGCCCGGGTTGGTTTCCAGGGTGATTTCGGCATTGGGCGCGAAACGCAGGCGTGCGCTGGCCTGTTGCAGGAAGCGGTCGATCGCCTCCGGCGGGAACAGGCTGGGCGTGCCGCCACCGAAGAACACGCTGTGCACCACCCGGCCCCAGACCAGCGGCAGGTCCTGGTCGAGGTCGCGCAGCAGCGCATCGATATAAGCGTCGAACGGCAGCTCGCCCTTGGCCTGGTGCGAATTGAAATCGCAGTACGGGCATTTGCGCACGCACCACGGCAGGTGCACGTACAACGACAGCGGTGGCGGCACCAGCCGCGGCGGGTTGTCGTGGTCGGCGGAGCAGGCTTCGCCGGGCAGGTGGTTGCAGTGGTCGTGGGCGTGCGGCATGGGCTTCTTCGGTAGTGCCGGCCGCTGGCCGGCTTCCCTGGGTCGATCGGGTAGCGTCAGTACAGCGTCGCCAGCTGCTGCTTGAGCTGCTGCAGGGCAATGGCGCGGTGGCTGATGGCGTTCTTCAGCGCCGGCTCCATTTCCGCGGCGGTCAGGCCGTGGGTGGTGTCCAGGAATACCGGGTTGTAGCCGAAACCATTGGTGCCGCGCAGTTCGCGGATGATCTGGCCTTCCCAGCGGCCTTCGCAGATCAACGGCTGCGGGTCGGTGGCGTGGCGCAGCAGCACGATCACCGCATAGAAGCGGGCGCTGCGCTGGCCATCGGGAATGTCGGCCATCGCGTCCAGCAGCTTGGCATTGTTGGCCGCAGCATTGGTCGGGTGGCCGGCATAGCGTGCGCTGTACAGGCCCGGCGCACCGCCGAGGGCATCGACGATCAGGCCCGAATCATCGGCCAGCGCCGGCAGGCCGGTCGCTTCGCAGGCCGCGCGTGCCTTCAGCAGCGCGTTCTCGACGAAGGTCAGGCCGGTCTCTTCCACATCGCCCAGCCCCAGTTCGGCGGCCGAGGTGATCTGCAGCGGCAGATCGGCAAGGATCTCCTGCATCTCCACCAGCTTGCCGGCGTTGTGGCTGGCCAGTACCAGTTTCTTCATTGACGGGGCTCCAGCAGGTCCCAGGTGTTGCCATACAGATCGCGGAACACCGCAACCGTTGCATAGGGTTCTTCGCGCGGCGCTTCCAGGAACTCGACGCCGGCGGCGACCATCGCCGCGTGGTCGCGGCGGAAGTCGTCGGTGTTGAGGAAGAAGCCGACGCGGCCGCCGGTCTGGTTGCCGATGCGGCTGCGCTGTTCCTCGTCGCTGGCGCGGGCCAGCAGCAGGGCGGCGGCGCTGCCGTCGGTCGGGCCGACCACCACCCAGCGCTTGTGGCCCTGGTCGATGTCCTCCAACAGTGCGAAGCCGAGCTTGCCGGTGTACCAGGCAATGGCTTCGTCATAGTCGGCCACCACCAGGGTGGTCAGGGCGATGCGGCGGTTCATGCCGACAGCGCCGCCTGCTGAGCGGCCAGCAGTTCGCCCACGCCCTTTTCGGCCAGGCCCAGCAGCGCATCCAGTTCATCGCGACGGAAGGCGTGGCCTTCGGCGGTGCCCTGCAGCTCGATGAAGCCGCCACCGTCGTTCATCACCACGTTCATGTCGGTGTCGCAGTCGCTGTCTTCGGCGTAGTCCAGGTCCAGCACCGGGGTGCCGCGGTACACGCCTACCGATACGGCGGCCACTGCGCCCAGGATCGGGTTGCGCTTGATGTCGCCACGCTTCATCAGCACGTTCACCGCATCGACCAGCGCCACGTACGCGCCGGTGATGGCGGCGGTGCGGGTGCCACCGTCGGCCTGCAGCACGTCGCAGTCGAGGGTGATGGTGCGCTCGCCCAGCGCGTTGCGATCCACGCAGGCGCGCAGGCTGCGGCCGATCAGGCGCTGGATCTCCAGGGTGCGGCCACCCTGCTTGCCACGGGCCGCTTCACGGTCGCTGCGGGTGTGGGTGGCGCGCGGCAGCATGCCGTATTCGGCGGTGACCCAGCCTTCGCCCTTGCCGCGCAGGAAGCCCGGCACGCGGTTCTCGACGCTGGCGGTGCACAGCACACGGGTTTCACCGAAGCACACCAGCACCGAACCTTCGGCGTGGCGGGTGAAGCCGCGTTGGATGACGACCGGGCGGAGCTGGTCGGGCTGGCGGCCGCTGGGGCGGGAATCGGACATGGTGCGGGTTCCGTAATGGCAAGGGAGTACGCCGCCACGCCCGCGGCCTTCACGGGGCGGGCAAGGGGGCTCTGGTGAGGGCGCTAGGGTACCATTCCCCCTTTGCACGCACCGGACACAATCCATGATTCGAAGCATGACCGCCTATGCCGGCGGCGAGCGGGTCACCCCGTGGGGCACGCTGGGCTGCGAGCTGCGCTCGGTCAACCACCGCTTCCTGGAGGTCGGCACCCGCCTGCCCGAGGAGCTGCGGGCGCTGGAACCGCAGCTGCGCGAGCGCATCGCCGCGCGCCTGAGCCGTGGCAAGCTGGATCTGGTGATGCGCCTGCGCGCGCCGGAAGCGGCGGCCAACCTGCAGGTGGACGAGGCCCTGCTGGGCCAGCTGGGCCGCCTGGCGCACCGCCTGACCTCCGATTTCCCCAACCTGCAGGTCAGCTTCACCGACCTGCTGCAGCTGCCGGGCGTGACCCGTGGCGAGGCCACCGACGCCGCCGCCCTGCAGGTCGAGGCGCTGGCGCTGCTGGACCAGGTGCTGGATGGCTTCGTCGAGGCCCGTGAGCGCGAAGGCGGCAAGTTGGCTGCGGCCATCAGCGAGCGTGTGGACGGCATCGAACGCATCGCCACCGAAGTCCGCACGCTGATTCCGGCCATTCGCGACGGCCAGCGCGCCAAGCTGGCCGCACGCCTGGCCGACCTGCCGCACCCGGTCGACCCCGGCCGCGCCGAGCAGGAACTGGTCCTGTGGCTGCAGAAGCTGGACGTGGATGAAGAGCTGGACCGCCTCGGCAGCCACATCGTCGAGATCCGCCGCGTGCTCAAGCAGCGCGAGCCGGTCGGTCGCCGCCTGGACTTCCTGCTGCAGGAGTTCAACCGCGAAGCCAATACGCTGGGCTCGAAGTCGGTGGACAGCCGTACGTCCAATGCCGCGGTGGAGCTGAAGGTGCTGATCGACCAGATCCGCGAACAGGTTCAGAACATCGAGTGATGTTCTGCGCAATTGCCTGGGAGGATCACAGTCCTTCCAGGTAGTCCCCGGCTATCGCGACGCAGTGGTCGAAGTCTGGCGTGTAGTCCAGCGTGTCGATGGCCTTGAACGCAATCTTCAATGTCGGATGGGGATTGCGGATCTGATCAAGAAACGTTGATCGATGGCGGACCAGTGCGTCTGCGGCGGCCGCCAGCGCGTCCGGCTCGCGTTCGATGACCAGCGCAAGATCGAACAGGTCTCGGGCCGTTGTTCGATGCCCCCGATGGAACATTTTCTTGGCGATGATTTCCGCCGACGTTTCCACCCGTATGCGCCGGCCATCGATCGTCCATTCCTCCCAGGCATCATCGAGAAGATTGGGGGCCGCGACGAAATCCACCTCGCCTTCCTCGAACTGCAGCTTTACCCAGGCGCTGGGATCTTCGCTGTAGTCGCCGGTAAGGCTCGCGGCCATATCGCTCAAGCGGGGAGTAACGAACCCCAGGTACTGGGGGTTCGGCACGAAGATGTCGATGTCCTTGCTGAGCCGGTGCCGATGTCGAAACATCAGCACCGTTCCGCCGCCCAAGGTCCAGAACGGATCGGTGATGCCGCCGTGGCGCTGGATCTCCCCGATGAGGACAAGCGCCCGAGGCAGCAGCGCCTGCCAGGCGCCGGCCGGCAATTCGCGGTTCACATCCACAGGTCCTTGCGGTGAGCAGAAAGTGTGTTGGCCATCTTCGCCACGTTGCGCCAGATACGCCGTGGTGGCATCTGCGCGCCGATTGCAGCTTCCTCGACCGCCATCACCATCATGGCGGGAGGGGCTTCATCCAGCAGGTGCGCCATCTGCGCCGCGTAGGTGGCAGGAACTTCCCCGCTGACCAGTACGCGGGCCAGCTCGCTCGCAGTCAATTCGCTTGCGTAGCTCACGTTCGCGGTTCGCGCGGCCATTTTCAGGCCTTGCTTGCGCAGCCGGTTTTCGGTGGTGGGTGCCGGAACATCCAGACCGAGCACGGCCATCAGCTGTCCCACGCGATTGACGCCCAGATCACTAAGGGTGCCCCCTTCCAGGCCGACCACGGTCTGCCGGGAAAGGCCGCTGAGATGAGCCAGTTGGCCTTGCGACAGGCCAAGCTGCTCACGGCGGGTACGAACCGCCTTGCCGATGTCGATCAGGTTCATGGCTTTAGTGTCCAATATTTTGGACATGATTCAAGTGCCCGGAAGTGGCACGTTGGCAAACCTTCACGTCTCAAACCACGCTGACGCTCGGCGCTCCTTCGCTCAAACGCCCGACCACGGCTGCCTGGCCGAACCCCGCGTCGTGGAAGCAGGCCAGCACCGCATCCGCCGCTTCCGGGGCGCACGACACCAGCAGTCCGCCGCTGGTCTGCGGGTCGGTCAGCAGCGGCTGCCAGTGTGCCGGCAACCCATCGGCGAAGCGCACCTCGGTGCCATAGGAGGCCCAGTTGCGGTTGGAGGCGCCGGTCACGCAGCCACGCTGCAGCAGCTCCAGCGCCTGCGGCAGCAGCGGCACCTGTGCACTGTCCACCTCGGCAGCGACACCACTGGCGCGGCACACTTCCAGCAGGTGGCCGAGCAGGCCGAAGCCGGTGACGTCGGTCATGGCATGCACGCCGTCCAGCGCAGCCAGCGGCACGCCCACGGTGTTCAGGCGGGTGGTCGACGCGATCATCTGCTGGTAGCCGTCGGCGTCCAGCACTTCCTTCTTCAGTGCTGACGAATACACGCCCACGCCCAACGGCTTGCCCAGCACCAGCACGTCGCCGGCGCGGGCATCGGCATTGCGCTTGAGTCGCTGCGGGTCGAGCACGCCGATCGCGGCCAGGCCGTAGATGGGTTCCACCGAATCGATGCTGTGGCCACCAGCGACCACGATGCCAGCATCGGCGCAGGCGCGTTCGCCACCCTGCAGGATGCCGCGGATCGTGTCCTGCGGCAGCGTGTTGATCGGCATGCCGACGATTGCCAGTGCGAACAGCGGGCGCGCGCCCATCGCATACAGGTCCGACAGCGCGTTGGTGGCCGCGATGCGGCCGAAGTCGAACGGGTCGTCGACGATCGGCATGAAGAAGTCGGTGGTGGCGACGATCGCCTGCCGGTCATCGAGGCGGTACACCGCAGCGTCGTCACTGGTCTCGCGCCCGACGAGAAGCTCAGCCGGAGCGGGAAGCGCTGGAACGCCACGCAGCAGTTCGCTCAGCACGCCCGGCGCGATCTTGCAGCCGCAGCCGCCGCCATGCGCGAGAGAGGTCAGTCGTTGCGGGGCATCGGCCGTTGAGGGGGCGGGGGACTGCGCGTGCGTGGCCATGCCGACATCTCCTGCGGGAACGCGAATGGCGGAAGGCAGCAGGAGTCGAACCTACCAGGGAACGATCGACGCCCCCTACTGGGTTTGAAGCCCAGCCGCATGCCCGGATGCGCATGCCTTCCGAAAGTACGGCGGTACCGGTGGGCTCAGTCGCGGGCTGCGTTCCACTGCAGGTCGCCGCGCGGCCGATGCTGGTCACCGACGCGTCGAGTGTAGCCAACGCGATTGAAGAACTCCAAGATCTGGATGCTGCGTTTGCGGCCCAGGCCGATGGCATCGCGGAACGTGGCCGCATCCACCGTGCCGCTGGCCTGTGACAGCTGCGCGACGATCGCGGCGAGTTCCGCAATGCGTGCGGGTGCATAGAACAGGTCCGGCACCACCTGGAACAGCTCGCCACGTGCGGTGGCGCGGCGCAGGACGGCGCGGACTTCGTCTTCGGCCAGGCCGATCTCGGCAGCAAGGGTGCGCACCCACGGCGGATCGAAGCCACCGGCGTGCAGTTGCGGCAGCACGCGTTCCAGCAGCAGACGCTCGCGTTCCGGTGGCGCATGGTCATGCCCGGGCAGGCGCCACCAGGCACCCACGCGTTGCACGCTGCCGTCGTCCAGCAGGTCCTGCAGCAGCGCATTCCAGAGGCTCGCTGCAAGCGCGGGCAGGGTGCTGCGCTGCAGGCGGCCGCTGTCGACACCGGGTTCGTCCGGGCGTCGCTCATGCCATCCACGCAGTGAGGCGATCACCTGCTCGCGCAATGCCTGCCAGTGCGACACAAGGATGACTACCGTGTCTTCACGGGTGACGATGCGTCGCGTGTCTGCAGGAAGATCGATCCGGTCGGCGGCGCGCCGGCAGTAGCGCTGCAGCGCGGCCATGGCAACGCCGAAGGGCGCCTGCTGCAACAGTGGACCGATTCCCGCACCCGCGGCCAGTTGCTCCAGTGCTCCCAGCCATGCGAGCCGTGCAGGACTGCGCCGGCGCCGCTGTGGCGGGTCCGGATCGAGCACGAGGCCGCCGCCCAGCGTGTGGGTGGCCGCTGAATCGCGGGCAATGAAGCGATCGCCACACATCGCACAGACCGGAGCATCGAACACCAGCTGCACCAACTGCCCATCACCGTGGTCATGGTCCTCCAGCAGCACCACATGGGCCTGCCGGTGCATCGTGCCCCAGTGGATATGCAGCGGTGCCCAGTCGCGCAACGGTGCGGCCAACGCGGACAGCCGCAACCGCACATCAACGCGGGTGGTGGCCAGCAGTGCGCGTGCGTCGGCGATCCAGTCACCGCGGCGGATGTCATCACGGGCGATGGCCGCCAGGTTCAGCGCGCAGCGCTGCCCGGCCATCGCGTGGTCACTGGCCTGGTTCTGCGCGTGGATGCTGCGTATGCGCACTTCAGTGGCGGCCGGCATCAGTTGCAGATGCTCACCCACCGAGGCGATGCCGCCGTGCACTGCGCCGGTCACCAGCGTGCCGTGGCCGGCCAGCGAGAACACGCGGTCCACCGGCATGCGGAACAGCTCGCTGCGCAGTTCGGCCTGGCGCGTGCTGGCGTCGTCCGCCGCCCACGCGTGCAGCTGGGTACGCAGCGCGTTGATGCCAGCATCGTCGGGTGCGGTGCTGTTGCAGGTGAACACAGGGGAATCCTGCAGCGGCGTGCCGGCCAGCAGGGCAGCGACCTCGATCTCGACCCGGGCCAGGCGCGCCGCATCCACACGGTCGATCTTGGTCAGCGCCACCGCACCCCGGTTCACGCCCAGCAGCTGCAGGATGGCCAGGTGCTCGCGGGTCTGTGGCATCACGCCGTCGTCGGCAGCGATCACCAGCAGGGCGACATCGATACCCGTGGCGCCGGCCACCATCGTGTGCACGAAGCGCTCATGGCCCGGCACGTCGACGAAACCCAGCGTCGCGACAGGACCTGTGCCGTCCCTGCGTTCCACAGGAACATAGGCATAGCCCAGCTCGATGGAAATACCACGCGTACGCTCTTCCTGCAGGCGATCGGTTTCGATGCCGGTCAGTGCCCGTACCAGGCTGGTCTTGCCATGGTCGATATGCCCGGCGGTGCCGACGATCATGCCTGCAGCGTGCTCCACTGGGCGAGGAAGTCGGCTTCGTCGGCCGGTTCCAGGCAGCGCAGGTCCAGCCACAGCGCGTCATCGGCAATGCGGCCCAGCACGGGTCGCGGCAGCTGACGCAGGCGCTTGGCCAGGCGATCCAGTCCGCCACGGCGCGCGCTGGTAATGCGCAGTCCGGCGCTGGCCAGCTGCGCCTGTGGCTGCGCGCCGCTGCCGATCTGGCTGTGCATCGAAGCAGGCTCGAGGCTGTAGTCCGCCGCCAGCGAGGCACGCATCGGCTGCAGCAGGCGCTGGGCCTGCGCATCAATGTCATCCTGCGTGCGCGAGAGCGTGCGCAGTGTCGGCAGCCGCTGTGCCAGCAGCTCGGGTTCGCGGTACAGGGCCAGCACCGCCTCCAGTGCGGCCAGGCCCATCTTGTCCATGCGCAGTGCCCGCTTCAGCGGGTTGCGGTTGATCCGCGCGATCAGGTCCGCGCGACCGGCGATGATGCCGGCCTGCGGGCCACCCAGCAGCTTGTCGCCGCTGAACGAAACCAGATCGGCGCCGTCCGCCAGTGTTTCCTGCACGGTGGGCTCGTGCGGCAGGCCGAACGTGGCCAGATCGCACAGGCTGCCACTGCCCAGGTCCACCACCAGCGGCAGGCCATGCTCGTGCGCGATCGTGGCCATCGCTGCGGTGTCGACCTTGGCGGTGAAGCCGGTGATCGCGTAGTTGCTGGCGTGCACCTCCATCAGCAGCGCGGTGCGCGCGCCGATGGCATTGGCGAAGTCGGCCGGGTGGGTGCGGTTGGTGGTGCCCACTTCCAGCAGCCGCGCGCCGGCACTACGCATCACATCGGGAATGCGGAAGGCGCCACCGATCTCCACCAGCTCGCCGCGTGACACCACCACGTCGCGACGGTTGGCCAGGCTGTTGAGCAGCAGCAGGACCGCCGCCGCATTGTTGTTGACCACGGTGGAGGCTTCGGCACCGGTCAGCTCGCAGATCAGTGCCTGTACCCGCGCATCGCGGTCGCCGCGACGGCCACGGATGACGTCGAACTCCAGATCGACCGGCGCGGTCATCGCGCGGGTGACTGCCTGCACCGCGGCCTCGGGCAGCAATGCGCGACCCAGGTTGGTATGCAGTACGGTGCCGGTCAGGTTGAACATCGGTTGCAGGTCCAGCCGTGCATCGGCTGCCAGTGCGGCCTCGACCGCTGCCACCAGCGCCGGGCCGTCGACCGCTTCCTGCAGCTGCGCGGTCGACAACTGGCTGGCGCTGACACGCTCACGCAGCACCTGCAGGTGCGAACGCAGCAGCTGGGTGATGCGGCTTCGACCGTGGCCTTCGATCAGTGGCGCCAGTGCAGGCAGGCGCAGCACCCGGTCCAGCGAGGGCAGGGCGGCGGCCGATGCCGGGGCGGGGGGCATGGCTGTCATCGCCTCAATCGCCGTCGGATTGCCACAGCAGAGGATTCTGGCTGGCACGCGCATAGCCTTCCTCGGCCAGCAGCAGATCCAGCGCCAGCGTGCCGAGGTCATCGGCCACCGGCTCCAGTGACGGGTCCTTTTCCAGATACAGGATCTTGCGGTAGCTGTGGCAGTGGTCGCAGGTCTCGGCACGCACCGCGCTCTCGCGCACCGCCTCGCCGCTGTCGCCGTCCACATCGGCCAGGGCGCGATAGGCGATGTCCTTGCCGGCGGCACCACACTGGCTGCACTGCACGCGCACGTAATGCCACTGGCAGGCGCACAGCGAGCACGACAGGTAACGGTAGGACGCATAGGGTGGGCGTGCCTGCACCACGCTGGTCACCGGCAACGTGCCGCACAGCGGGCACAGCCCTGGCGCATCAGCCAGCGGCTTCAGGTCGGTAGGGCGGAAGCTGGCTGCGAGCACCGCCCAGTAAACCTGCAGTGCGTTCATCACCAGCAGCGCAGCGACCGCATCCACCGACGGCGCGTCATCGCGCTCCAGCACCGCGTGCGCCTGAGCATCCAGCCAGGCGTCGTCGGCAGCCGCGACGCGTTGCAGCTCCTGCCGGGTTTCCATCGGCAGCCCGGCTTCGTCGGCACAGTGCTGGCACAGCGTGCGCAGCCAGTCGCGCCAGCATCCATCCAGCTGAAGCGTGTTGGCCGGCCGCAACGGCATGCCGGCACCGGGCGCCGCACTCGACTGCTGCGCACGCGCCTGCGACTGCAGCACCTCGCGCTGCTGCGGTGTCAGCTCATCCAGCAGCGCCTGCTGTGCATCGGCCAACGCCGCCAGCAGCTGCAGGTAGCCGCCGATGGCACTGTGCGCGGCCAGGCTGCGCAGGCGCGTCGCGCGCTCGGCGAACAGTGACTCGATATCGGGCAGGATGATGCGCGGCACATCGCGCGAGGCGAGCGTCTCGATCTCACCGGGTTCAAGGATGCGTTGTGCCATGCAGGGCCAGCCAGAAGAACCAGCCTCCATCCTCGCCGTTGTCGGCGCTCGCGTCCAGCAGGTTCAAACAACGCAGTCGAGCAAAGCAGTCGAGCACGGCTCGACTCTACAAAAACCGGTTTCGGTCGTCGCCATGTTCATCGTGTCGACCAAGGTCGACACCCACCAAGAGCAGCTCATGCCATTCCGACAGCAGCGGGAAACTGTGGAAGGCGGGGTGGATCCGGTTGCGGGGGTGTCCGCGGCATGGATGCCGCGGCCAAGCCCCCAAGGACGGGTTGACGGCGTCCCCCGCAACCGGACCCACCCCGCCACCCCTCAGGAAGCCCGCTCTTGACGTTGACGTTGACCTTGCCTCTGCGGGTGCAGGGCCGCAGGCCCTGCCGCTAACCCTCTTCCCGACGTCCGCGCAGGATGTCCCTGAACCACTGCCGGTGGTGCTTGTACGCCCACCCATAGGTCACCTTGCCCTGGGTCATCGCCCGCACCGAGCCCTTGATCCAGATCGCCGCATAGATGTGCACCACGATCGCGCACACCAGCACCCAGCCGAACAACGCATGGGCCAGCACCGAGAAGCGGATCAGCCCGATCGGGAAGAGATGGCTGAAGTATTGCCGCCAGATCACGATGCCGGTCAGCAGCAGTGCCGACAGGCAACCAATGATCGCCCAGAACAGGAGCTTCTGGCCGGCATTGAAGCGGCCTACTGGCGGCAGCTTCTCATCCTCGTTGCGCAGT
This sequence comes from Stenotrophomonas sp. YJH_SMC_64, assembly GCF_059371375.1. Classification (NCBI taxonomy): domain Bacteria; kingdom Pseudomonadati; phylum Pseudomonadota; class Gammaproteobacteria; order Lysobacterales; family Lysobacteraceae; genus Stenotrophomonas; species Stenotrophomonas sp. YJH_SMC_64. The sequence goes on from NZ_JCAFUN010000006.1 coordinate 196,805, forward strand.
ACATCGCGCATGCCGCGCATCCACGCGCGGTCGTCGGCGGTCGGCAGATTGTCGCGCCACATGCGGAACGCCAGCAGCGCAAAGCCCACCACCATGGCCAGCCCGATGAACGGATGCAGGATGCGCGTCCAGGGGCCGCCACCGAACAGCTGGGTCAACGGGAACAGGGCAGGGTGGAACAGCGCCAGCCCGGACAGCGCGGTCAACACGAAGCAGATCGCCACGATCCAATGGTTGATGCGGGTCGGTGCGCGGTAGCGGATGATCTGGCGCGGGTGCGGGGCGTACTTCATGGCCGCTGCTCCTCTTCGATCTTCTTCGCCTCGTGCTCGGCTTCCTCTTCTTCCTCGTCATTGACCGTGTTGCGGCCGATGCCGATGTAATGCAGGAAGCCGGCGAAGGCGGTGGCGGCGATCGCCAGCACGCCCAGCGGCTTGGCCACGCCCTTCCACACCTCCACCATCGGGCTGATGCGCGGGTCCTTGGGCAGGTCGGCATACAGCTCCGGCTTGTCCACGTGCTGCAGCACGTACATCACGTGGGTGCCGCCGACGCCCTGCGGATCGTACAGGCCGGCGTTCTCGTAGCCGCGAGATTTCAGGTCTTCCACGCGTCCGGCCGCGTGCTCGGTCATCGCCTGCTTGCTGCCGAAGGTAATCGCGCCGGTCGGGCAGGTCTTCACGCAGGCCGGTTCCTGGCCCACCGCCACCCGGTCCGAACACAGCGTGCACTTGTAGGCCTTGTGGTCCTTCTTGGAGATGCGCGGCACGTCGAACGGACAACCGGTCACGCAGTAGCCGCAGCCGATGCAGTTCTCTTCCTGGAAGTCGACGATGCCATTGGCGTACTGGATGATCGCGCCGGGCGACGGACAGGCCTTCAGGCAGCCCGGATCGCTGCAGTGCATGCAGCCTTCCTTGCGGATCAGCCACTCCAGCTTGCCCTTCTCGTCCTCGTACTCGCGGAACTTCATCACCGTCCACGACTGGTCGCTCAGGTCGGGCGGGTTGTCGTAGCTGCCAACGCAGCTGCCCACTTCGTCGCGCAGGTCATTCCACTCCATGCAGGCGACCTGGCAGGCCTTGCAGCCGATGCACTTGCTCACATCGATCAGCTTGGCGACCTGGCCGGTGTGCGCACCACGCGCCTCCGGCGAGGGCGTGGTGGTGGCCGAGCGGCGGATGATGTCCAGGGATTGCAGTGACATGGCGTGTCTCCTACACCTTCTCGACCTTGACCAGGATGCACTTCGATTCGGGCGTCTGCGAGTTGCCGTCACCGATGGCGTTGGTCAGCGTATTGGCGATGTATCCGGGCTTGGCCGCACCGAGGAAGCCCCAGTGGATCGGCACGCCCACCTGGTGCACGGTCCGGCCATCGATCTGCAGGGCCTTGATGCGCTTGGTCACCATGGCGACCGCTTCGATGTGGCCGCGCTTGGAACTGACCCGCACGCGGCTGCCGTTGTTGATGCCCAGCTCGTCGGCCAATGCCGCGCCGATCTCGACGAACTGCTCGGGCTGGATGATGGCGTTCAACTTGCCGTGCTTGGTCCAGAAGTGGAAATGCTCGGTCAGGCGGTAGGTGGTGGCCACATGCGGGAACTCGTCCGGCGAACCGATCTGTGCGCGATCGCTGGCGAATACGCGGGCGGCCGGGTTGTTCAGGGTCAGTGCCTGGCCGGGGCTGAGCGGGTTGCTGCGCAGCGGTGTATCGAACGGTTCGTAGTGCTCCGGGAACGGGCCTTCGGCCATGCCGGCCTTGGCGAAGAAGCGGGCGATGCCCTCCGGGTTCATGATGAACGGGCCCATTCCGCCGGCGGGATCTTCGTCGGCCTTGAAGTCGGGCACGTCCACGCTGCCCCAGTTTTTCCCGTTCCACGCCAGCAGCGTGCGCCGCGGATCAAACGGCTTTCCGGCGACGTCGCACGAGGCGCGGTTGTACATCACGCGACGATTGGCCGGCCACGCCCAGGCCCAACCCAGCGTGTTGCCGATGCCAGTGGGGTCGCTGTTGTCACGCCGCGCCATCATGTTGCCGGTCGGGCCCCAGGCACCGATGTAGATCCAACAGCCGGAGGCGGTGCTGCCGTCGTCGCGCAGGTCGCCGAATGCGGCCAACTGCTCGCCGGCCTTGCGCACCAGCTTGGTTGGGTCCTTCGGATCGAACACGTCGGTCAGCGCCTTGCCGTTGTATTCCATCGCCAGTTCTTCGGGCGTGGGTACCTCAGGGTTGGCGTAGTTCCAGGCCAGGTCGCGCACCGGCTCCCACCACGCACCGCCGTCCTTCTCGTACATCGCTTTGATGCGATGGAACAGCTCGGACATGATCTCGATGTCGCTGCGCGCTTCTCCCGGTGGGTTGGCACCCTTCCAGTGCCACTGCAGCCAGCGCGAGGAATTCACCACCGCGCCGTTCTCCTCGGCGAAGGAGGTGGTCGGCAGGCGGAATACTTCGGTCTGGATCGTGCTCGGGTCGACGTCGTTCAACGCACCGTGGTTCTGCCAGAAGGCGATGGTCTCGGTTTCCAGCGGGTCCATGCTGACCATGAACTTCAGCTTGGAGAACGCGCTGATCAGCTTGCCCTTGTTCGGCGCCGAGGCCAGCGGATTGAAGCCCTGGCAGATGTAGCCGTGGATCTTGCCTTCGTTCATCAGCTCGTACGCCTGCAGCATGTCGTACGGCTTGTCGAGCTTGGGCAGGTAATCGAAACACCAGTTGTTGTCGGCGGTGGCGGCGTCGCCCCACCACGATTTCATCAGGCTGACGTGGAACTTCGGGTAGTTCTGCCAGAACGACATCTGGTTGGCGCGCAGCGGCTTCTGCGTGCGCTTGGCGATGTAGGCCTCGTAGTCCTGCTCGTCCTGTTTCGGCAGGGTCAGGTAGCCGGGCAGCAGGTCGGACATCAGGCCGATGTCGGTCAGGCCCTGGATGTTGGAATGCCCGCGCAAGGCGTTCATGCCACCACCGGCCACGCCGATGTTGCCCAGCAGCAGCTGCACCATGGTGCCGGCACGCACGTTCTGCGCGCCGATCGAGTGCTGCGTCCAGCCCAGCGCGTACAGGATGGTCATCGCCTTGTCCTTGCCGGCGGTGGACGCGATCATGTCCCAGATCTGGCGGATGCTGTCGGCCGGCGTGCCGCAGATGCGTTCGACCATCTCCACCGTGTAGCGCGCATAGTGCTGCTTGAGCAGGTTGTAGACGCAGCGCGGGTCCTTCAGCGTCGGGTCGCTGCGCACGAAGCCATCGTCACCGTAGGCGTAGTCCCAGCTGGAGCGGTCGTAGCTGCGCTTCTCTTCGTTGTAGCCCGAATACAGGCCGTCCTTGAAGGCGAACTCGTCCTTCACCAGGAACGACATGTCGGTGTAGTTCAGCACGTACTCGTGCTGGATGCGGTCCTCGGTCAGCAGGTAGTTGATCAGGCCGCCCAGGAACACGATGTCGGTACCGGTGCGGATCGGCGCGTACACGTCGGCCACCGCGGCCGAGCGGTTGAAGCGCGGATCGACCACGATCAGGCGTGCCTTGTTGTGTGCCTTGGCCTCGGTCACCCATTTGAACCCGCACGGGTGCGCCTCGGCGGCATTGCCACCCATGATCAGGATCAGGTCGGCATTCTTGATGTCGACCCAGTGATTCGTCATCGCACCACGGCCTAGCGTCGGGGCAAGACCTGCCACCGTCGGGCCGTGTCAGACACGTGCCTGGTTGTCGAATGCCAACATGCCAAGGGAGCGCACGACCTTGTGGGTCAGCACCGCGGTTTCATTGCTGGTGGCCGAGGCCGCCAGCATGCCGGTGGTCAGCCAGCGGTTGACCGTCTGCCCGGCCTCGTTCTTCTGCACGAAGTTGGCATCGCGGTCTTCCTTCATCAGCCGCGCGATGCGGTCCAGCGCATCGTCCCAGCTCAGCCGCTTCCACTCGTTCGAGCCCGGCGCGCGGTACTCGGGGTAGAGCAGGCGCGACTTGCTGTGGATGATGTCGGCCAGGCCGGCGCCCTTCGGGCACAGCGTGCCGCGGTTCACCGGATGGTCCGGGTCGCCTTCGATATGGAAGATGCTCGGCTCGGCGTTCTTGGCACCATCGCCGAGGCTGTACATCAGGATGCCGCAGGCCACCGAACAGTAGGTACAGGTGTTGCGGGTCTCGGTCGCGCGGGTCAGCTTGTACTGCCTGACCTCCGCGAGCGCGATGCCGGGCGCGAAGCCCATCAATGCCAGGCTGGAGCCGACCAGGGTTGTCCCGGTCACTTTCAGGAACTGGCGGCGGCTCATCGATGGCATGCCGTTCTCCTGGGATGGCGGGGAGGCGCAGGCCTCCGGGCTGTCGTTGGGTACGGCCCGGTTATAGCACAGGCCCCCGTACGCCCATGTGGCACAAGGCCCGGCGCCCGCCAGACGAGCGCGCGACGGGGCCGCTCTGGTAAAGTTGCGTGCCCGCCCCCCGGGGAAAGCGTCTGCCGGGCCTGGTTCCAGGATGTTCCGCGCAGCCCCCGCCGTCCTGGCGCGATCCTCCGCGCCGGATCTGGAACACCGAGGAAAAATTTTGCGAAATCAACCCGTTGGATCCCCCGCATGAGCGCCGCGTCGAAGCCGTCGGACGCCGTTGCGCGCGGCACGCTGTACATCGTTGCCGCCCCGTCCGGTGCCGGCAAGAGCAGCATCGTCAATGCCACCCTGGCGCGTGACCCGCAGATCGCCCTGTCGATCTCCTTCACCTCGCGCGCGATGCGCCCGGGTGAAGTGAACGGCCAGCACTACCATTTCGTCTCTGCGGAGAGGTTCGAGGAAATGATCGCCGCCGGCGACTTCTTCGAGCATGCCTGGGTGCACGGCGACTGGAAGGGCACCGCCCGGCAGTCGGTGGAGCCGCAGCTGGCCGCCGGCCAGGACGTGCTGCTGGAAATCGACTGGCAGGGCGCGCAGCAGGTGCGCCAGCTGGTGCCGGGCACGGTCACCGTGTTCATCCTGCCGCCGTCCAAGCAGGCCCTGCAGGACCGCATGCGCAAGCGCGGCCAGGACAGCGAGGCGGTCATCGCCCAGCGCCTGGGCGCGGCACGCGATGAAATGCTGCACTTCAACGAGTTCGACTACGTCATCGTCAATGAGGTGTTCGACACCGCCGTGGACGAGCTGTGCGCCATCTTCACCGCCAGCCGCCTGCGCCGGGAGGCCCAGAAGGTCCGCCACGCCGGCCTCATCCAGGCCCTGCTGACCCCCGATCCGGGTGCAACTGACTGATTCCAAAAGAATCGGGTGGGGGTTGGCTTGATTTTGTCCAGCCCCTGCCAGTACACTCCGTCCCCTTTCCCTCATTCGACTGAGCGGCCGACCGGTCGCCGGGAGCCCGTATGGCCCGCATCACCGTAGAAGATTGCCTGGAAGTCGTTAACAACCGTTTCGAACTGGTCATGATGGCTTCCAAGCGTGCCCGCCAGCTCGCCAACGGCGTGCAGGCCACGCTGGACAACAGCGAGACCGAGGACAAGCCGACCGTGCTGGCGCTGCGCGAAATCGCCGCCCGCAAGATCGACAACGCGCTGATCGACGAAGTCGAGAAGGCCGAGCGTGAGCGCGCCGAGCGCGAAGCGCTGGAGTGGGCTGCCGCCGAAGTGGTCGCCGACGAAGACATGTCCAAGAACGACGATTGATCGCATCGATCAACGTTATTGCTGGATCGCCGAACAGCCCGCCCCGTGCGGGCTGTTTCGCATTCAGGATTTGCCGTAAACGTCGCGCTGGAATAGGCTTCGGGCATGAACCCAGGCCCCACTGCCAAGGTCGCCGCAGCCCCCGCTGCCGCCGTACCCGACTACGTCCTCCAGCTTGAACGCGCCGCCCATTACCTGCCGCCGGAACAGCTGCCGCTGCTGCGCCGTGCCTGGGAAGTCGGTGCCTCCGCGCACGCTGGGCAGACGCGCAAGTCGGGCGAGCCCTATATCACCCATCCGGTGGCCGTGGCCCAGGTGCTGGCCGAGCTCGGCCTGGACGTGGAAGCGCTGATCGCCGCGATCCTGCACGACACCATCGAAGACACCCCGCTCACCCGCGAGGCGCTGGCTGCCGAGTTCGGCGAAGCCGTGGCCGAACTGGTCGACGGCGTCACCAAGCTGGACAAGCTGAAGTTCCGCGACCGCCAGGAAGCGGCCGCGGAGAGCTTCCGCAAGATGCTGCTGGCGATGTCGCGCGACCTGCGCGTGATCATGATCAAGCTGGCCGACCGCCTGCACAACATGCGCACGCTGGGCGCGCAGAGCCGCGAAGCGCGCGGCCGCATCGCCCGCGAGACGCTGGAGATCTACGCGCCCATCGCCCAGCGCCTGGGCATGAGCCTGGTCAAGAGCGAGCTGCAGAACCTCGGCTTCAAGGCGCTCTACCCGTGGCGCCACGCCATCATTGAAAAACACATCCGCAGCCAGCCGGTGGTGCGCCGCGAGGCGATGGCGCAGGTGGAAGTGCAGCTGTCGCAGCGCCTGGCCAAGGAGGGGATCGAGCATCGGCTGATCAGCCGCATCAAGACCCCGTGGAGCATCTACAACAAGATGCGCGACGAGAACAAATCCTTCGACCAGGTGATGGACGTGTTCGGCTTCCGCCTGGTCGTGCGCAGCGTGCCCAGCTGTTACCACGCGCTGGGTTCGGTGCATGCCACCTTCAAACCGCTGGATGGCCGCTTCCGCGACTTCATCGCCATTCCCAAGGCCAACGGCTACCAGTCGCTGCACACCGTGCTGTTCGGGCCGTATGGCTCGCCGATCGAAGTGCAGATCCGTACCGAGGAAATGGACCTGATCGCCGAGCGCGGCGTGGCCGCGCACTGGACCTACAAGTTTGGTGGCGATTCGCCCAACAGCGCGCAGAGCCGTGCCCACGCCTGGATCGTCGAGCTGATCGACTCGCAGCGCGCTGCCGGCTCCTCGCTGGAGTTCCTCGACAACGTCAAGGTCGACCTGTTCCCGGACGAGGTCTACCTGTTCACGCCGAAGGGCAAGATCCTGGCCCTGCCGCGCAATTCCACCGCGCTCGATTTCGCCTACGCCGTGCATACCGATGTCGGCAACATGGCGGTGGCCTCGCGCGTGGACAAGAAACTGGTGCCACTGCGCACCAAGCTGGTGTCGGGGCAGTCGGTGGAGATCATCACCGCACGCTCGGCCACGCCGAAACCGCAGTGGCTGGAATTCGTGGTCACCAGCAAGGCGCGCACTGCCATCCGCCACCAGCTCAAGCAGCTGGAACACGAAGATGCCGTGCAGCTGGGCCACCGCATGCTCGACCGTGCGCTGGAGGCGATGGATTCGTCGCTGGAACGGCTGCCGAAGGGGCGCCTGGATGCGTTCCTGGCCGAGCATCGTTTCCCGCGCCTGGAGGCGCTGCTGGCCGAGGTGGCGCTGGGCAACTGGATGCCGACCCAGGCCGCGCAGGCGCTGATGGCCTACGCCGAACTGCGTGGCGGCCCGCATTCGCGCCACCATTCGCAGGAGAAGATCCTGATCAACGGCAGCGAGCGCGGCGTGGTCACCTTCGCCGGCTGCTGCCAGCCGATTCCCGGCGACGAGATCATGGGCTACCACACCGCCGGCAAGGGCATCGTGGTGCACCGCATGGACTGCCCGAACCTGGCCGAGCTGCGCAAGTCGCCCGAGCGCTGGGTGCCGATCGGCTGGGACACCACCGTCTCCGGCGACTACGACACTTCGCTGGTGGTGGAAGTAGAGAACGGCACCGGCGTGCTGGCGCAACTGGCCGCCGCCATCGCCCAGAGCCATTCCAACATCGAGCGCGTGGACTACCTGGACCGCGACTTCAACGCCGCCGTGCTGGCGTTCAACATCCAGGTGCGCGACCGCAACCACCTGGCCGAAGTGATGCGCCGCCTGCGCCGCCTGTCGGTCGTGCAGTCGGTACGCCGCCAGTAGGTCCTGCGCGGACCGGTAGTGCCGGCCGCTGGCCGGCAACGTCGCGGTGCTTCCGATGTTCATGAGGTTGCCGGCCAGCGGCCGGCACTACCGGAGCGGTGCGGTAGATCCACGCCATGCGTGGATGCTCCCCCACCCGGTACAATCACCGCTCTGTTTTCCCCCAAGCACCGGAGCGACCCATGTCCCGCCAGATCATCAACACCGAAAAGGCCCCCGCCGCCATCGGCCCGTACTCGCAGGCCGTGCGCGCCGGCAACACCGTGTACTTCTCCGGCCAGATCCCGCTCGACCCGGCCACCGGCGACATCGTCGGCGCCGGCGACGTCGAAGCACAGGCCCGCCGCGCCTTTGACAACCTCAAGGCCGTGGCCGAAGCCGCTGGTGGCTCGCTGGACAAGGTCGTGCGTCTGGGCCTGTACCTGACCGATCTGGGCGAGTTCGCCAAGGTCAACGCGGTCATGCAGGACTACTTCCAGGCCCCGTACCCGGCCCGTTCCACCATCGAAGTCTCCGGCCTGCCGAAGGGCGCCAACTTCGAGGTCGACGCGGTGATGGTCATCGACTGACCGCCACGTGGCACGCAAGGCGGCGGTCACCCCGGTCCTGTCACCGTCCGGCGAAGCATCCCTGGCGATGCTCGCGGGCGTCGGTCCGGCCGTGGCCGCCAAACTGCAGGCGCGTGGCCTGGCCACCCTGCAGGATCTCTGGCTTCATCTGCCGCTGCGCTATGAAGACCGGACCCGGCTGACCCGCATTGAAGACCTGCGCAACGGCGTACCGGCGCAGGTGGAAGGGCGGGTGGTCGCGGTCGAGCGCGGCATGCGCTACCGGCCGATGCTGAAAGTGGCGGTGGAAGACGAAGGGCGGGGCACTTTGGTGCTGCGCTTCTTCCACTTCCGCCAGCAGCAGGTCGGCCAGTTCGCGGTCGGCAACCGGCTGCGCTGCTTCGGCACGCCCAAACCGGGCCAGCTCGGCCTGGAAATCGTCCACCCCAGCTACCAGGTGCTGGGCCGCAACGACGATCCCGAACTCGGCGACCGCCTCGACCCGGTGTATCCCACCGTCGAAGGCGTCGGTCCGATGACCATGCGCAAGCTGATCGGCCAGGCGCTGGACCGCCTGCCCGAGGAAAGCGCGCTGGAACTGCTGCCCAGCGGCTGGCTCGATGGCCTCGGGCTGCCGTCACTGCGCAGCGCGCTGCTGACCGTGCACCGGCCGCCACCAGATGCCGATCTGGCCGCGCTGGCCGCCGGCACCCACCCGGCGCAGCGTCGCCTGGCGATGGAAGAACTGCTGGCCCATCACCTCAGCCTGCGTCGCCAGCGCATTGCCTTGCAGGCACACCATGCGCCGCCGCTGGCCGGTCCTGGCAAGCTGGCCAAGGCGCTGCTGAAGCAGCTGCCGTTCGCGCTCACCGGCGCGCAGGCGCGCGTGTTCAAGCAGATCCGCGAAGACCTCGCGCGGCCCAGCCCGATGCTGCGGCTGGTGCAGGGCGATGTGGGCTCCGGCAAGACCGTGGTCGCCGCGCTGGCGGCGATGCTGGCGGTGGAGCAGGGCAAGCAGGTTGCATTGGCTGCGCCCACCGAGCTGCTGGCCGAACAACATCTCAACAACCTGCGCGGCTGGCTGGAGCCGCTCGGTGTGCGCATCGCCTGGCTGGCCGGCAAAGTCACCGGCAAGGCGCGCGCCAAGGTGATGGAGCAGGTCGCCAGCGGCGAAGCGCAGGTGGTGGTTGGTACCCACGCGCTGATGCAGGAGGCGGTGGTGTTCCAGGATCTGGCGCTCGCCATCGTCGACGAGCAGCACCGCTTCGGCGTGCACCAGCGCTTGGCGCTGCGCGACAAGGGCGCAGGCGGCAACAGCGTGCCACACCAGCTGGTGATGACCGCCACGCCGATTCCGCGCACGCTGGCGATGTCCGAATACGCGGACCTGGATGTGTCGGCCATCGACGAACTGCCGCCGGGCCGCACCCCGGTGCAGACCGTCGCGCTCAACAACGATCGTCGTCCCGAGCTGATCGAGCGCATCGCACTGGCCTGCCAGGAAGGGCGGCAGGTGTACTGGGTGTGCACCCTCATCGAGGAGAGCGAAGAACTGGATGCCACCCCGGCGCAGGCCACCTACGAATCGCTGCAGGCGCTGTTGCCGGGCGTGCGCGTGGGGCTGGTGCATGGTCGCCTGAAAGCCGCCGAAAAGCTGGCGACGATGGTGGCGTTCAAGGCCGGCGACATCGACCTGCTGGTGGCCACCACCGTGATCGAAGTGGGCGTGGACGTACCGAACGCCTCGTTGATGGTGATCGAGAACGCCGAACGCCTCGGCCTGGCCCAGCTGCACCAGCTGCGCGGCCGCGTCGGCCGTGGTTCGGCGGTATCGCGCTGCGTGCTGCTGTACCAGGCACCGCTCTCGCAGATGGCACGCGAGCGCCTGCAGACCATGCGCGAAACCAACGATGGTTTCGTCATTGCAGAAAAGGATCTGGAGCTGCGTGGCCCCGGCGAGCTGCTGGGTACGCGGCAGACCGGCCTGGCCGGCTTCCGCATCGCGGATCTGGCCCGCGACGCCGGCCTGCTGCCCGGCGTGCACGACCTGGCCGAGCGCCTGCTGGCCCAGCAACCCGCGCTGGCCGATCGTGTGGTGCAGCGCTGGATCGGCACCGCCGTGCGTTACGCCTCGGCGTAAGTGGCGGGGTCAGAGCCCTTTGCACAGCAAAGGGCTCTGACCCCATTTCCGGGATGCTCATCCGCGCATGGCGTGGATCTACCTCGCGCTGCGCGCGGGAGTCGGACAAGGCTCGACTCTACAGACAGCGCTTTGGATCATTTCCATGTTCATCCACGCATTGCATGGATGTGTCGACCAAGGTCGACACCCATCAACAGCCGCGGAAATCTGTCGAAGGCGGGGTGGATCCGGTTGCGGGGGCGTGAGCCGCATGGATGCGGCGACCGAGCTTACATGGACGTACTTGCAGCGTCCCCCGCAACCGGACCCACCCCGCCATCCCCCAGGAAACCAGCTTTTGCCGTTGATTCGGCGTTTGCCGTTGATTCGGCGGGTGCAGGGCGCAGCCCTGCCGAACCCCAACCCCCGTACTTGCAACGGTCATCATCCCGGTCCACACTTCGTTGCCGATCTGAAGACGGCAACGATGACCCACAAGATCCCCCTGTTGATCGACACCGACCCCGGTGTGGACGACGCCCTGGCCCTGCTGATGGCCTTTGCCGACGAGCGGCATGACGTGGTCGCCCTGACCATCGCCGCCGGCAACGTCGGCCTGCAGTACACCGTCCGCAACGCCCTCAAGCTCTGCGACATCGTCGGCCGCACCGACGTACCGGTGTTTGCCGGCAGCCCGGATCCGCTGCTGCATCCCTCCGTTGACGCTGCCCACGTGCATGGCCGTGACGGCTACGGCGACGTGGACCTGCCGCCGCCGAGCCGCCAGGCTGAAGCCGAACACGCCGCACTGGCCATCCTGCGCCTGTCGCACGAGCACGCCGGCGAACTGATGCTGGTGATGCTGGGCCCGCTGACCAACCTTGCCCTGGCACTGAAGCTGGACCCGACCCTGCCCGAGCGCATCAAGCGCATCGTGGTGATGGGCGGCGCGGTCACCTGCCACGGCAACATCACCCCGGCGGCCGAATTCAACATTGCGTTCGACCCGGAAGCGGCGCACGTGGTGTTCACCTCGTTCAAGCACCTGCTGGTGTCGGACTGGGAGGCCACTGTCGCCCATGGCCTGCCGCTGCAGGACGCCGAGAAGTGGCTGCAGGCCGATTCCGATCGCGCCCGCTTCTACGAACTGATCTCGCGCAAGACCCGTGGCCTGTCCGAAGACAGCAAGGGCGGGCGCTGGTACACCGCCGATGCGGTGGCCATGGCCTGGGCGCTGAACCCGGAAGGGCAGCTGCGGGTCGAGTCGCGCCCGCTGAACGTGGAGCTGAACGGCACGTTCAGCCGCGGCGCCACCATCGTCGATTGGAACCGCCAGACCGGCCAGCCGGACAACTGCGATCTGCTGATGGCCTACGACCAGCAGCGTTTCGAGGCCCTGGTGCGCCAGGCCCTGGGTGCGGACTGACGTCGATTGACCGGCACCGGTTGCCCCGGGCGGCAACCGGTGCTTATAATGCCGCTCTTGACCACCAGCCCATTTACGGTGTGAGCCCATGAAGGCCGATATCCATCCGAACTACCGCGACGTCGTCTTCCATGACGTCACCTCCGATTTCAAGATCCTGACCCGCTCGACCATGGCGACGAAGGAAACCATCCAGTGGGAAGACGGCAACGAATACCCGCTGGTCAAGGTTGAAATTTCCTCGGCTTCGCACCCGTTCTACACGGGCAAGCACAAGGTCATCGACACCTCGGGCCGTATCGACAAGTTCCAGAAGCGCTACGCGCGCTGATCTGTCGATCCAGCTTCGAACCAACGGCCGCGCTCTGCGCGGCCGTTTGTTTTTCCCCAACGCCAACCCAACGGGCGTTTGGATGGACGGAACACTGCGTTCGTGTGACAACGCTTTTGCCGATCCGGGCCGCTCAACGGCCGGTGTCTGGCTGCCTGTCGTATACGACTTCTGTCTAGCGCCGGGCAAATGCTGCTGTGCGATAATGACCTGATCCCCGGCACAGGCCGAGGACGTCATTCACGTGCCTGACCAATGCGCTTGGGCAGGCGCCTTCCCATGAAGGAGCGCACACAGTGTCCGATCTTGATCAGGTCACGCTCAACGCCGGCGACAAGTCGGTCGTTCTGCCCGTCATCAAACCCACCCTTGGCAACGACTGCGTCGACATCGCGAAGCTGACCAAGGAAACGGGGTTCTTCACCTACGATTCCGGCTTCACCGCGACGGCCAGCTGCAAGTCCGCCATCACCTACATCGACGGCGACAAGGGCGTGCTGCTGTACCGCGGCTACCCGATCGAACAGCTGTCGGAAAAGTCGAGCTACGTCGAAGTGGCCTACCTGCTGATCAACGGCGAGCGCCCGAGCGCCGAGCAGCTGAAGGCCTTCACCGATGAGCTGACCGCCGAAGCCAACGTCGATGAGTCGATCAACACCCTGATCGGCAGCTTCGCCAAGGATGCCCATCCGATGGCCATCCTGGCCGCTGCAATCGCGCAGCTGTCGGCCATCTACCACGACTCGCTGGACCTGTCCGACGCCGAACAGCGCCGCCAGGCCGCCGTGCGCCTGATCGCCAAGGTGCCGACCCTGTCGGCGCTGATCTACCGCCATGGCAAGGGCCTGCCGGCCAACAAGCCGGACACCTCGCTGGACTACGTCAGCCGCTTCCTGAAGCAGACCTTCGAGTCGGCTGACGGCCAGTACGACCTGAACCCGGACGTGGTGAAGGCGCTGGACCTGCTGTTCATCCTGCACGCCGACCACGAGCAGAACGCCTCGACCTCGACGGTGCGTCTGGTCGGTTCGACCGGTGCCAACCCGTACGCGTCGGTTGCTGCGGGTGTCACCGCGCTGTGGGGTCCGGCCCACGGTGGTGCCAACGAAGCCGTGCTGAAGATGCTGGAAGAAATCGGCAGCGCCGACAACGTCGAGTCCGCCGTGGTCAAGGCCAAGGACAAGACCTCCGGCTTCCGCCTGATGGGCTTCGGCCACCGCGTCTACAAGAACTTCGACCCGCGCGCCAAGGTCATCGGCGAGATGACCAGCAAGGTGCTCAAGCAGCTGGGCGTGCAGGATCCGCTGCTGGACGTGGCCGTGAAGCTGGAACAGGCCGCCCTGCAGGACGAGTACTTCGTCGCCCGCAAGCTGTACCCGAACGTCGATTTCTACAGCGGCATCATCTACAAGGCGCTGCAGATCCCGACCGAAATGTTCACCGTCATGTTCGCCCTGGGCCGTACCTCCGGCTGGGTCTCGCATTGGCTGGAACAGCAGGTTGATCCGGAAATGAAGATCGGCCGTCCGCGCCAGGTCTACACCGGCAGCGACGTGCGCGACTACCAGGGCTGATCGCCCCGCGTAGGTTGTGCCGAGAACGCCCCGCATCCGCGGGGCGTTTTTTTTTGAGCGGACCTGGTGGGTGCGGACCGTTGGTCCGCACGATTTCGGCGCCCGCGAAAAATCATCCACGCACGGCGCGGATCTACCACCGCAACCGCCTTCGGTAGGTGCCAACCTTGGTTGGCACGCTTTCCCATCCACGCATGGCGCGGATCTACCGCCGCACCCGCCTTCGGTAGGTGCCAACCTTGGTTGGCACGCGCTTCATCGTGCCAAGACCGCGTGATTCAAGGGTCTCGCCAGCTTCACAAGCGCTCGCGCAGCCTCAGGACGCCAGCTGCATCCGCAGCACCTGAAATGGAGCGTCCATCCCGATGAGTACCCGATTCGACCCACCCGAGCGCGGACCGCTCGGCCCTGACGTCGCCGCCGTCGTCACCGCCCCGATCGTCGCCCCTCCCAGCGAAAGCGCCGTTTCCTGGGGCGCGATCTTCGCTGGCGCCACCGCTGCCGCTGCACTCTCCCTCATCCTGCTGATCCTCGGTGTTGGCCTCGGCCTGTCGTCGGTGTCGCCATGGTCGTTCGAAGGCGTCAGCAAAGAGACCTTCGGTTGGTCCAGCATCATCTGGCTCACCTTCACCGCATTGGCCGCGTCCGGCCTGGGTGGCTATCTGGCGGGCCGCCTGCGTACCAAGTGGACGCAGATCCATGGCGATGAAACCTATTTCCGCGATACCGCGCATGGCTTCGTGTCGTGGGCCGTCGCCACGCTGCTGACCGCGGGCTTGCTCACATCGGCAATCGGTGGCGTGCTGGGCGCCGGCGCAAAGGTGGCCGGTGCCGCCGCGGGCGTTGCCGCATCCACGGCCGGCGTTGCTGCCGCGGGCGCGGGCAGCACTGCCGCGGCGGCCCCGGAAGGCGACCTCAACTACTGGGTGGATTCATTGTTCCGCAACGCTACCGATGCGGGTCCGGCAGCTGCAGGCGCGCCGCCGGCCCCGGGCGCGCCTGATGCAGCGTCCGGCGTGGCGGCGACAGATCCGGCCCCACCGCCGCCGGCTGCAAGCGTCGGGCCGCGCGATGTGCGCGTAGGCCTGCCGCCGCGCCCGATGCCGGGTAATGGCCCGATGGGTGACCGCCGCGAAGTGCGTGCCGAAGTGAACCGCATCATCGTCAACAGCCTGCAGGGCGATGGCCTGGATCCGGCCGACACCCAGTACCTGGCGCAGCTGATCGCGCGCGAAACCGGCATGAGCCCGGCCGAAGCGCAGGCGCGCGTGACCGATGTGCAGACGCGCATGCGTGCGGCGCTGGAGAAGGCCAGGAACACTGCCAAGCAGGCCGCCGACGATGCCCGAAAGGCGACCGCCTATGCCGCGTTGTGGCTGTTCATCACCCTGCTGATCGGTGCGTTCTTCGCCAGCCTCAGCGCCACCTGGGGCGGCCGCCGCCGCGATCTGTAACCCGCCTTCCACGCAAGGAGACCTGCAATGAAAATGATTCTGCTCTGGTTGTTGGGCGTACCGATTCCGCTGCTGATCCTGTACGCGATCTTCTTCTGATCGTGCGCCAACGCGATGTCTCATCAGGCCGCCGAAGGGCGGCCTGATGCCATCCAGCAGATCCACGCCATGCGTGGATGACCCGCTGTAGAGTCGAGCCGTACTCGACTCACGCGCGCAGCGTGTGTGCTTCGCGCAGTATCGGAAGAGCAGTCGACTAACAGCCGACTCTACAAACCCAAGGCAATGAGGTTTATTGCATTCAAGCAGTGAGGGAGTTTGCATAACCCTCAAACATTGAGCGCCTTCAAGAATCCTCCTTAACCTCCAACGTTTTAGGAATGCTTGAATGGCCTGCATGGCAATGGATTCCTAACATTCTCTCCGTCGCCCGCAACCACCTCTGCGGGCGGCGCCTCCCTCCCTTTCTCCTTAGGGGAGGGGGGCTTTCATATTCCCCCTGTCCGAGAGAGACACCCATGCACGCCATTATCAAGAAGGCCGCGCTCGCTGCAGCGCTGGCCACTGCTTCGCTGTCCGCGCACGCCGTGGAAACCAAGATCTCCGTCTACGCCGACGTCGACCCGACCCTGGCGCTGCTGCGCGATGACGGCACCCCGCTGCCGGACATGGTCACCCTGACCCACGATCCGCTGCGTGGCCTGATTCCGAACACGCAGCGCGTGCGTATCCATTCCAACGATGACAAGGCGGATATCGAAGCGCGTATCGATGGCAGCTTCTTCCTGGCCAACGAGACCGGCACCGTGACCGTGCCGATGACCATCAGCCTGAACAACCGCGCGCTGGGTGCAGCCGCCATCGAGTACAAGGCCGCTGACCTGTTCAACGGTGCGGGCTCGACCCCGGGCGCCTCGATCTCGATGCCGCTGACCATCGCACAGACCACGCCGGCGCCGATCCTCACCAAGGGCGCGTACAGCGGCCTGGTCAACGTCGTGCTGAACCAGAAGGCGGCTACGCCGTAATCCCCCGCGCCGGCCCGCATCCCGGGCCGGCCGCTTGCAGCGGTGCCCCCATGACCCTACACGCCCCCGCCGTCACCCGGCTGGCGGTCGCGCTCGCCCTGGCGTTGTCCACTCCGCTGGCGGCCGCGCGCGGCGTCCCGCCCGGTTTTGAAGATCTGGTCGAAGGCCAGACCGAACAACTCGACATCCAGCTGTTCGGCCGCTCGGCCGGGCTGTCGCCGGTGCGCGTGACCCTGGAGCACGTGCAGCTGGAAGATCCCGCGCGCGTGCTGCAGTCACTGGACCTGCCTGCCGAGGCGCAGGCCGCCCTGCTGCCTGCGCTGTCGCAGCCGCTGCCGCGCAACAGCCATCTGGCCTGCCGCTTCGGTGGTGCCAGTGCCGGCTGCGGCTACATCGATCCGCCGGAAGCTCCCGACGAGGTGCGCGCGCTGTATGACGAAGGCGAGGGCGCGGTGCGCTTGTTCGTGGCGCGCCAGTGGATTCCCGGCAAGCCTGCCGCCGAGCGTTTCCACACGGTCACCGCCAATGCCGAGAACGCGTTCCTGCATCAGCAGACGCTCAACCTCAGTGGTGGCCGTGACTACCAGTCGCTGTCGGCACGCGGCGTCGGCACGCTGGGCCTGTTCGATCGCGGCCACCTGTCGGCCGAGTGGTACTACAACCAGCAGCGCTATCGCAGCCACAGCGACGACGATTTCCAGTTCGACAACGTCTATTACCGCCACGACCTGGGGCCGGCGCACTACCTGCAGGCCGGGCGCATGGACCGCCGCAACCTGTCCAGCCCGCAGGGCGGCACTTTCAGCTTCAGCATGCTGCCGCTGGACCGCTTCCAGGGCGCACGCCTCGGTACCACCCAGGCCTATGTGGACACCGACGCGGCGGTGCAGGCCAGCCCGCTGACCGTGCTGCTGGCGCGCGATGCGCGGGTGGACGTGTTCGATGGCGAGCGCCTGCTGCAGACCTTCTACCTGCAGGCCGGCATCAACCAGATCGACACCCGCAATTTCCCGTTCGGCAACTACCTGGTGCGCATGCGCATCTACGAGGACGGTGTGCTGGTGCGCACCGAGGAGGCGCCCTTCGACAAGGGCGGCGACTGGACCAACAGCCAGTGGCAATGGTTCGTGCAGGGTGGCCACCGCAACGAACGCCGCAGCGATGCTTTCGATGGCGAGCGCATCGCGATGGCCGGCGTGCGCGTGCCGCTGGGCCGCGACGCGGCCATGACCGCCGGTGCCGCCACGTTCGGCGGGCACCGCTACGGTGAGCTGCGCCTGGACCTGCGCCGGGTGATGGCCACGCAGGAAGTCCGCGTCACCTTCAGCGGCATGCGCGGCAGCGACGGCAGCAATGGGCAGCAGCACCAGCTGTCGTACCGGCGCACGGCGTCGTGGAACCTCTACCAGCAGCGCATGCGTGGCAAGGCCTGCCAGTTCGAGGCCGAGGCGCGCGACCAGTTGGGGTGCACCAACGCGCTCAGTGGTTCGATGTCGCTGCCGCTGGCGGGCGGCAATGTTTACGTGGGCTACACCCGGCGCCAGACCTGGCGCACCGGCTGGCACCGACCGGCGTTCGAGCAGGATCCGTTGTTCGGGCTTGAGCCGTTGTTGCCGCCGGGGCCGTTGGAACCGCGCCGCGAGCCGCTGCTCAGCCGCACCTGGCAGGCCAGCTTCAGCCGCAGCCACCGTTGGCAGGATTTCAGTGTCTCCACGCGCGTGGGCGTGTGGCGGCAGAACAGCACCGACAGCCTGCGTGGCAGCACCGAGCGCGACCGTGGCATCTACGTCAACCTCAGCCTGAGCCGTCGGCACCGCAGCGCTGCCGGCGATGGGCAGCGCCGCTACGCGGTGGACGTGCGCCAGCCGCAGCATCAGCGCCCGGCGATCGATTACAGCGTCGGCCAGAGCCTGCGCCAGGAACTGGATACACAGTACCGCGAGCTGTCCGCCGAGCTGCGCGCCAACAACAACGAGCGCTACAGCGCTTCACTGGGTGGCCAGCTGCAGAATGGCATCGGCCACACCAGCGCCAGCGTGGCGCGCTACCAGCAGCGTGGCCGCAGCGAGACCGGCTACAGCGGCGCACACAGCTCCGGCTTCGCGCTCGGCCGTCGCGGTTTCTACTGGAGCGGTGCCAACGGCGCCGACGCCGGCCTCGCCGTGCAGGTGGCCGATACCGATGACGCCGACCTGCGCGGCGTGGCCGCCGAACTGCAGGTGGGCGGGCTGCGCAGGCAACGCCTGCAGATCGGCGAACGCCGGCTGCTGCCGCTGCCGGCCTATCAATCGCAACGTGCCGAAGTGCAGGACGCCAGCACGCTGGACAGCATCGCCGCCATCCGCGTGACCGGCGTGGGCGGTGCACGACCGATGTTCCTCACGCCCGGCAAGCTGATGCGCATGCCGGTGCCGATCGAAGTGACCTACACCTTCATCGGCCATGCCCGCGACCTGGCCGGTGCGCCGCTGGGCGGCGCCCGCATTCTCAACGCGCCGGTGCCCGGCACCAGCGCCAACGGCGGCTTCGTCGCCGATTTCCCGCGTCGCGAAACGACGCTGTACCTGTTGCAGGACGACCGCCTGCTGCACTGCCCGCTGCAGGTGCGCGAGCGCCGCCAGGTGGTGCTGCTGGTCGGCGCCGTGCACTGCGAGCCGCTGGCCGTGGCCCAGCTGCCGGCCGAGATCCGCCAGCAGGCCCGCGTGACCCGGCTGCTGCAGGAACGCGCGTTGATTGCCGCCACGCCCCGGACCGCTGCTGCAGGAGGTACGCCATGAACCGGCGTTGGATGTTCGTGTTGATGCTGGTGTGTGCGCTGGTGCTGGTGATGCCGCAGGCATGGGCGCAACGGCCTCCGGATACCGATCCGCCCAGTGGCGTCATTACCCAGGACATTGTCATGAGCTGGGATCGCTCAGCGATGCCCGGAGATATTGAGATATGGGCGCCAAAGACTTTGATCGCGTACGACATAGATCTGAGTAAGCAGTACGGCGAGCTATTTCTGACGTGTGAATCGTCCACTGATCCCGCATCTGGAATGTGCCGTACCGAAGACACGGAGGCAGAAAGTGGTGGTGTAACGAGTGTGATACCGGTGCGTGCGATAGAAGAGCGTACGGGAACCCCGGGAGCGATCAATTTCGCTGCCTCAATCTATAGAGCGGATTCCATCCAAGTTTGCTCACTCGACTACTGGCGAGATACCAGATATGCGATCTGGTCGTCGCATTCCAGGCCTTGTGGCATCGACTACGCGGTCGGTACGGGTCTGGCTGTCTCAATTGCTGGGGATAGCGTTGCACGCCTGGTGGCTGGCCGTTGGAAAGGTAGTCTCGTACTTAATCTAAGAATGCCACCAGGTAGGCATTTGGCGAAGTACGTCTTCAACTTCGATTTCACCGTCACCGACTACGACGCGATTTCGATCTACTTCCCGACCTTCGACACCGTCGCGCCGCTGGTCAATCTCGACCTGCGCTACGACCCCATCCAGAAGGTCGTGGGTGGCAGGAAACAACTGGACATGTGCCTGTACGACGGCCTGGGTTCGCAGAGCGAGTACCTCGACGTCACGGTTCGCGACAGCGGTCCCCGCCCACCTGCGGGCTCGGATTTTTCGCTCTGGCACCGCGATGGAGGCGGTGATGCCAGCCAGCGCCTGGACTATCGGGTCCACCTGGACTACGGCGGCCATCGCCTGGCGATGAAGCACAACGTCAAGCAGCAGCTGCGCGGCATCGACAGCGCACAGCTGCGGCTGGTGATGCTGCCGGGCATCAGCCAGCCGGTGTACTGCGTGCCCACGCCGCTGACCCTGGAAACGCCGCCCACCCCTGTCGCCAGCCAGCGCCCCGGCCTGTACGAGGGCGAGCTGACCGTGGTGCTCGACGTCCCCACCGCCAAACCCTGATCCCGAGGAGCCTGCCATGAAGAAGCTGTTGTTCTGCCTGCTGCCGGTGAGCGCCCTGCTTGCACTGCCGGCACGCGCCAACCTTTCCATCCACCCGATGCGCGCAGCGGTGGATGCCAAGCGCGGCACCCAGATCCGCGTGTACTCGCAGTCGACCATTCCGCAGTACGTGCAGACCCGCCTGCGGCGCATCGTCAATCCTGCCACGCCTGCCGAAGAAGAACAGGAGATGGAAGCCTCGGATGCGGCGATTGCCATCACCCCCGGCAAGTTCGCACTTTCCGGCGGCGGCAACCGGCTGATCCGGGTGATTCCGCTGCAGCAGGTCCAGAAGGAAACGGCCTACCGCCTCTACTTCGAAGGCGTGCGCGGGCCGGATGACGCTCCCCTCGAAGACGGCGAAGGCGCACAGGCAAACATCGGCGTCAGCCTGGTCTGGGGGGCGCTGGTCAACGTCACCCCCGACGACGGTGTGGTGGATCTGCGCCTCCAGGACAACACGCTGCACAACACCGGCACGCTGCGCGTGGGAATCATCGGTGCCGAGGAGTGCACGGCCGCGGGCACCTGCACGCCACACCCCGTGTCGCACAGCCTCTATCCCGATGCCGCACTGACGCTGCCGTTCCAGCTTCAGCCGGGCAACTCGCTGCAACTGCGTTACCGGCTCACCCGCGATGGCTATCGCGAACACGTGCGGACGATCGAACCGACGGCGACCTGAGCCCGCACTTTGCCCGCCCCGTGCCCGGAACGGGGCCTCACTTTCCTTGTCCTGTTAAGGAGAAACACATGAATCGAATCTATCGTCGTATCTGGAATCACGCCAAAGGCTGCTGGGAGGTGGCCAGCGAGTTGACCAGGCCCTGTGGCAGGAAATCGAGCCGCGCAACCGGCGCCGGTGGACTGCTGATGGTCGCGCTGCTGTTGGCGGGCGGGGATGCGCACGCCAAGACCCGTTACTACATTGGGTGCGATCCCTTCAATCTGGGAAATGGCGAGTTTGTTTCCTGCTCGCCCATTGCTGGCCGCTATGACGACACCATGTTCGTCGGCTATGCACTGACCAACGGCCTGAACTCGCTTGGCTACGGCGCAGGCGTGAACATGAAAGGCGACAACACCACCGCATTTGGCATTGGTGCCCGGATCAACGGTCAGAACAGCGCTGCCTTCGGATTCAAGGCAAGCACCTATGCCGTGGATAGCGTGGCGGTGGGCTACAACGCCAGAACCACCGCTGATGGCGGCCACAACGTGGCCGTTGGTGCCAATGCCTATGCCGCCTACATTGGTGCCACTGCCTTGGGGAACAAGGCAGAGGCCAGGGCAGCAAATGCCATCGCACTCGGCAGCGGCTCGTCGTCGCGTGGCGTGGATGCCCTTGCGCTCGGTGCCAACTCCAGCACTTCGGCCGCGGGTTCGATGGCGGTTGGTGCAAAGGCGTCTGCCAGCCGTACAAATGCCATCGCCCTGGGGTTGAGTTCCGTGGCGCAGCAGGAGGACGCAGTTGCCCTGGGCGCGAGCACGATCGCAAACGGTGCTGGTGGGGTGGCGCTTGGTGCCAAGGCAATGGTCGACACCGGTGCAGGCACGGGTGGTGTCGCCATCGGTGGCGGTGCCCGTGCGGGAAGCCTGGGCTACACCGGTGCCATCGCCATCGGCGGCGATACGCGCGCGTACATCGACGGCGTTGCGCTGGGCTATGCGGCGTCTGCGTCCGCACAGGGCGCTGTAGCCCTGGGTGTCCGCTCGGTGGCCACGGAAGCCAATACGGTGTCGGTAGGCAGCGCCTCGGTGCGCCGTCGCATCGTGAACGTGGCCGATGGTCGTGTCACCGCCTCCAGCACCGATGCGGTCACCGGTAAGCAGCTGCATGCCATGAACGAGCGGGTTGACGGCATGATCAAGCAGGATTCCGCAGGCGGCATCGTACGCATCGCCAACAGCAACACCGGCTCGGAAGTCAGCATGCGCAACGCGGTGCTGGCCACGCGCAAGGTGAGCGGCGTGTCCGATGGCGCGCTGACGACGACCAGCACCGACGCTGTGAACGGACGCCAGCTCAACACGACCAATGGTAATGTCACCAAGGCGCAGACCGCTGCGGATGCGGCCAAGGCTGATGCCAGCAAGGCGCTGGCCCAGGTCACCACGGTGACCGGCCTGATCGGCCAGACTTCGTCCACCAGCAGTGTCCGCTTGGGCGAGAAGAACAGCGGTACCTCGCTGGATGTCCGCAACAGTGCCAATGCCAACCGCAAGGTGACCGGTGTGGCCGATGCCACGCTGAGCACCTCCAGCACGGAAGCGGTGACCGGCAGGCAGTTGAACACGACCAATGAGAATGTTGCCAAGGCACAGACTGTTGCGGGAGAGGCCAAATCTGATGCGAGCAACGCGCTGACTCAGGTCGTGACGCTGGGCGGCCTGGTCGGGCAGGTGTCTGCAACCGGCAATGTCCGCCTGGGTGAGAAAAACAGCGGAACGGTGCTGGATGTGCGCAATAGCGCCAATGCGAACCGGAAACTGACCGGCGTGGCAGATGGGGTGGTCAGCGCCAGCAGCTACGAGGCCCTCAACGGCAGGCAGCTCAATGCCACTAATGACAAGGTGGCGGCGGTGGAGAGTATTGCCAGGGCTGCGGGCACAGAGGCGGCGGCGGCAAAGACGGATGCAGCCAAGGCGTTGGTCGAGACTGCAGCGCTTGGCGGGCTTGTGGCACAAGTGTCTGCGACTGGCAATGTGCGTCTGGGTGAGAAGAACAGCGGAACGACGTTGGATGTTCGCAACAGCGCCGATGCCAACCGGAAGATCAGTGGTGTGGCGGATGGCTTGGTGGAGATTGGCAGCAGCGATGCGGTGAATGGTGGTCAACTGTATATCGTAGAGCAGTCTGCGCAGGCGGCAAAGACTGTTGCGGACGAAGCTATGAAGGGAATAGAAGGTCTTGTTGAGAGCTCTCGATACTTTGCGAGTGGCAAAGGTGGACCTCAAGGAGCAGCTCGAGCAGGACTGATTGGTGTCGCTATTGGTGATTCCGCCGAGGCCTCAGTTTCAAGTGAGGGCGCAGTTGCCGTCGGTAGCTTCTCCGCAGCTCTCGGTAAGAACTCCGTTGCTTTGGGCAGGGCTGCGCGGGTAAATGAGGCTGCGGACAATGGATTTGCTCTAGGTGTTCTCGCTTCAGTCCAAGAAGTGGGTGGTGTATCGCTCGGGTCGAACAGTATTGTCAAGAAGGGGGCGACCAGTGCATTGGCTCTGGGAGATTCTTCGGTCGCCGATGAGGCTTACACGGCATCTTTTGGTAGCGCCGAAGCCCAACGTCGTCTTACCAATGTCGCTCGTGGCACTGCCGACCACAACGCGACCACGGTTTCTCAGCTCAAGGACGCACTCGCCACCTTCGGCGCTGGCGCGGGTATGGACGCCAGCGGCAACATCATCACACCGACCTACTCGGTGCAGGGTGGAACGCAGAACACCGTCGAGGATGCGCTGATGGCACTCGATGGTGCCGTCATCACTGCAAGCCGTAGCGCGGATAAGGTGGAGGGCAAGCTCAGCTCGATCTTTCAGGGCACACCCTCGGCCCGTGCCGATGGCATGAACCAGATCGCGCTCAGTGGCGTGAACGGGATGGTGCTGACCAACTTGGCTGACGGTCGGGTAGCGCCAGGAAGCCGTGATGCCGTGACCGGTAGCCAGTTGTACGCCGCAGAGCAGAAGATCTCGCAGAATCGGAATGATCTGGAGGCGATGCGCAAGGAGAGGGAGATGGGGCGGCAGGCGATGCGTGGATTGGATGCGAGCGTCATCGACTACGGCGGTGCGCGTTTGACTGGCGTGTCAGATGGAGAGGTTTCAGACGGCAGTCGGGATGTAGTCAATGGCGGACAGCTGCATGGCGTCAGCGACCGAGTCTCAACGATTGAGAAGCAGGCGCGATTCTTCAAAATTGATACTGATGGTCTTAGTAGAGATGCAATTGCCGGCCGACTAGGCGTTGCAATCGGCGACTCTGCTCGAGCGGATGGGGAGGGTGCAACTGCAGTAGGCGCATTTGCCACATCTCTGGGGCGGAATGGAATCGCACTTGGTCGTGCATCCAGTGTTTCTGAGATGGCGGTGAATGGCTTTGCAGTGGGAGCAGGTTCGAATGTTCACGCTTCCAATGGCGTTGCAGTAGGTTCTGGAGCCAAGGTTTCATTGGGGGCTGAAGGTTCTCTCGCTCTTGGGGCCGGCTCTGAGGCCACGGATGCCGGCACCGCTTCCTTTGGTGCATCAGGAGTGGGGCGCCGCCTCGTAAACATCGCCAGCGGCACCGCCAACCACAACGCCGCCACCGTCGGCCAGCTGCGCGGCGCGCTGTCTGCGCTCGGCGGTGAGGTCGATGCCAACGGCAACATCGTCGGTCCCAGCTTCACCGTGCAGGGCCAGTCCCAGTCCACGCTCAATGGTGCATTGGAAGCGCTCGACGGCGCAGTGGTCAGCAACCGCTCGCGGGTGAACCAGGTCGAGGCGCAGCTGCGCAGCGTGTTCCAGGACACGCCCTCCGTCCGCGCCGACGGTCTCAACCAGCTCACCCTGGCCGGAACCCACGGCATGGTCATTTCCAACGTGGCCAATGGCCTGATCGCGGCCGGCAGCCGTGATGCGGTCAATGGTGGCCAGCTGCATTCGATGCAGCAGCAGCTCAACGGCCGCATGGACGGGCTGGAGCAGCGCATCGATGCGCCGCAGCCGCAGGCAATGGCGGTGGCTTCAGTGCCCGAACCGGAAGCGCCGGTGCCGCAGGCCGAAGGCGGCCAGCAGGTGGCGTCGGTCGGCGAGGGTGAGAAACCTGCAGCGCAGCCGAAGACGAAGAAGGAGGATACCCCGAAGCCGCAGGTCGATACCGCTGAACTGGAGAAGATGCTGGCACGCGCCAACGAGTATACCGATGGCGCGATCAGTAACTTCGAGCGTCGCCTGGACAAGATGGACAAGCGCTTCAACCGCATGGCGGCGATGAGCAGCGCGCAGACCGCGATGGCGATGAACACCGCCGGCCTGGCCACCTACAACCGCCTGGGTGCGGGCGTGGGCTACAGCGAGGGTGAGTCGGCGATGGCGGTGGGCTACCAGCGTGTGCTCAACGAGAAGGGCTCGGCCACCTTCAGCCTCAATGGCGCGTTCACCAACAGCGGCGAACGCAGCATGGGTGTCGGCGTGGGCATCGGCTGGTAAGCCATGCGGCCCCGGCGTGGTGCGCGTAATGAACCCCGCCGCGCCGGGGTCCTTGCCGAGGAGAAGGCAATGTACAGATGGGTAAGTGGAATCGTCAGCTATCGCACGTTCTATATCTGGCGGGCGCGCTTTCGCTACTACACCCGGAACCTGGACCTGTGGACGCTGATGAGCGGGCTATGCATCGCCGGTCTGCTGCTGGTGCTGTGGTACCTGTGGCAGATGCTGGGCGTGCCGCCGCCGCGCGTGCATCCTCAGGCAGCGGCGCTGCGGATCGACGGCGTCACCAGCGAGGCGATCCATCGCATCGTGCTGGTGCGCCACGCGGGCAGCACGCCGGGGGCCCCGTTCACTACGCCGGAAGAGGTGCGGGCAAGCACGTTGCGCACGATGCGGGTACGCCAGGTGATGGACAGCGAAGTGGTGTGGCGGCTGAAAGCCGACATGCTGGCGGATATTGCTGACTACATCACCGCCACGGGCGGGTGCTTCCCGTACAACTGCCGGCGGGTCCTCGATCGATTGGACTACGTGCGCCAGGCGGGGGTTGAGAACGCGCAGATCAACGCGGCGCTGTCGACAGTCCTGGAGGTGCCGCTGGACCAGATGCCGCCGTTGGAGGCAGACGAGCATGAGCGTGTGAAGAGCGGGTGGTCGGATGGGTTCAACGACATCTATGACCAGATCGGGTTGCTGCGGGGCCTGCAGGTCATGCATGCACAGATGATGCGGGAGTATCCGCAGCGAGCTCCTGCCCCGTGGTTGCCGCGGTTGTTAAGCGACCCGCTGCGCGATACTCGTTTTGTCTGGTAGTGGGAGCAAGATTGGCGTCATCTGCCAGCGCAGGTAGCGCAGCTTTTGTAGAGTCGAGCCGTGCTCCACTGCTCTCCGGCCAGCAATCGAAATGCCTGAAGCACAGTGCGGACCAACGGTCCGCACCTACCGAACACGGGTGCAGCGCTTCTGTAGAGTCGAGCCGTGCTCGACTGCTCTCCGGCCAGCAATCGAAATGCCTGAAGCACAGTGCGGACCAACGGTCCGCACCTACCGAACACGGTGCAACGCTCCTGTAGAGTCGAGCCGTGCTCGACTGCTCTCCGGCCAGCAATCGAAATACCTGAAGCACGGTGCGGACCAACGGTCCGCACCCATCACTGGCAGGTACCGCTGCGCTCGCCGGCCATGGGCCGGCGCTACCGTCATCCGCCGATGTACGCGCTGATCTCCGCTTCGGCCAGCACCTGCCGCAACTGCGCCACGGACGCACGTCGCATCGGCTTCTCATCCACTGGTGACAGTGGGGCCTGGCGCAGGGCGTCGTACGGCAGCACCGCTAGGTCGAAGGTCAGCTCCTCGGCACTGAACACCCACACCGGCACGTCCAGGCAGCGTTCGCGGTCCATGCGCAGGCGGCGCGTCCGCGATTCGGCGGGAATGCCGTGCTCGTCCAGGAAGCGGTGCACGGCTTCCGGGTCGTCGCTGTGCAGGTGCAGCTGCACGGGACTGTTGGCGTCGGCGGTGCCCTCCAACACTGGGCCAGCCAGGCGCGGGGAGAAGCCGTGCAGGAACTCCAGCGCACGCATGGCGGCCTCGCGGCGGCGCTGCAGTTCGCTGCCGTGCTGGGGGCCAGCGAAGAGCCGCTGGTATTCGCGCAGGGCGTCTTCGATCTCGGTGTTGCGGGGCAGGGAGGCATCGTCGTGGATGCCGAGCCGGCTGGCGGCCTTCAACTTGGCCTGGTGATAGTCGCGGATGCCGCCTTCGGCCATCAGGCGGGCGGCTTCGTGGGCGAGGCGGTGGCGCCGCTCGCGGGTCTGGCTGGCAGCATGCTGACGAGCGCGGTGCATGCGATGACTCCCTGTTGCGACCTGGCTACAGATTAGCGCACGGATGTGACATCTGCGTGGGTATGGCGCGGAGATGCCAACCAACGGTTGGCACCCACCAACGCTCTGGTAGGTGCCGACCTTGGTCGGCACGGGGCGCCAACCAAGGTTGGCATCTACCAGAGCAGCGCGGGACCGTGCCCGGCGGATGCATCGGTGCCAACCAAGGTTGGCACCCACCGACGCTTTGGTAGGTGCCGACCTTGGTCGGCACGAGGCGCGAACCAAGGTTGGCCTCTACCAGAGCAGCGCGGGACCGTGCCCGGCGAATGCATCGGTGCCAACCAACGGTTGGCACCCACCGATGCTCTGGTAGGTGCCGACCTTGGTCGGCACGAGGCGCCAACCAAGGTTGGCCTCTACCAGGGCCGCATCGGTGCCAACCCACGGTTGGCACCCACCGGACCGTTCCTCAGAAGATATCGAACGCGGCGGCGTCGGCCTGTGGCGTATTGAGGTTCAGGTCGTAGTCGGTCAGGCGGTCCATGTCTTCCACCTTCACCCATTCGGTTGCGCCGTTGAGCGTGGCCTGGACCATGCCGCTGGGCGGTTCGTTCTGCGCGACCGGGGTGTCCTTCAGCGCGGTGCGCATGTAGTCGATCCAGATCGGCAGGGCGGCCTTGCCACCGTATTCGCGGTAACCCAGCGAGCGGAAGTCGTCGCGGCCCACCCACACGGTGGTCACGTACGGGCCACCGAAGCCGGAGAACCAGGCGTCGCGGTGGTCGTTGGTGGAGCCGGTCTTGCCGCCCACGTCCTCGCGTCCGAGCACCTTGGCCTGCACGCCGGTACCGCGCTGGACGACGTCGCGCATCATCGATACCAGCTGGTAGGCGGTGCGGGCGTCGATCGCACGCGGAGCGGTGCGGGCATCGGGGTTGACCGGCGCGGCCGGGGTTTCGGTCTTGGCTTCGGCCTTGGCCGCAGCGGCCGGGTCCACCTTCGGGGCCGGGGCGCCGAAGTTGAAGCCGTCCACCACCTGGTTCACCGGCTGGTCGCTGCTGCCGGCGCAGTCGCGGCAGGCCAGCGCCGGGTTTTCCTTGAACACCAGGTTGCCGTCGCGGTCATTGACCTGGTCGATCAGCCAGGTGTCCACGCGCGAGCCGCCGTTGGCGAACACAGCGTAGCCACGGGCCACCGACAGCGGGGTCAGCGAGGCGGTACCCAGCGACATCGACAGGTTCGGCGGCAGTTCGGATTCGGCGAAACCAAATTCGCTGATGTACTTGCGCGCGTAGTCCACGCCCATGCCATCGAGCAGGCGCACCGAGACCAGGTTGCGCGACTGCACAAGCGCCTCACGCAGGCGCATCGGGCCGCGGAAGCCGCCGCCGTCGTTCTGCGGGGCCCAGGTCTTGCCGCGGCGGTCGCGGAACACGACGGGCGCGTCGAGCACGATCGAGGCCGGGTTGTAGCCCTTGTCGAAGGCCGCGGCGTAGATGAAGGGCTTGAAGCTCGAACCCGGCTGGCGGCGGGCCTGGGTGGCGCGGTTGAACTTGTTGCCGGAGAAGCTGAAGCCACCGACCAGCGCCTTCAGGGCGCCGTTGTGGGCATCCAGCGAGACCAGCGCGGACTGGCCGCGCGGGATCTGGTCCAACAGC
This sequence comes from Stenotrophomonas sp. YJH_SMC_64, assembly GCF_059371375.1. NCBI lineage: Bacteria > Pseudomonadati > Pseudomonadota > Gammaproteobacteria > Lysobacterales > Lysobacteraceae > Stenotrophomonas > Stenotrophomonas sp. YJH_SMC_64. Next base: position 225,832 of record NZ_JCAFUN010000006.1, read on the forward strand.
CACTCACCTTCCTTGGCACCGGCGCGCACGCGCACGATGTCGCCGCGCTGCACCAGCTTGCCCGGGGTCTTGTTGGTCCACTTGGCGGCACTGGCCGGCAGCACGATCTCGCTGCGGTTGGCCAGCACCACGGTGGCGCTGCCATCGGCGCCGGTGCTGGCGACGATCGCCGGCAGCAGGCCGGCCTGGCCGTACATGCCGCGCAGGTGCTCGGCCAGGGCGGCGGCGTCTTCACCCGCACCCACCTGCACCTGCTTCTCCACGCCGTGCCAGCCGTGGCGGTGGTCGTACAGCAGCAGGCCGTCGCGCACCGACTGGTTGGCGGCGGTCTGCAGGGTGGAGTCGATGGTGGTGGTGACGTGGTAGCCCTTGTTGACCACATCCCCGCCGAAGCGGGCGATCATTTCCTGGCGCACCAGCTCGGCCACGTACGGCGCGTCGACCTGCACCGGCGGCTCATGGGCGGTGGCGTGCATCGGCACGGCCTTGGCCGCGTCGGCCTCGGCCTGGCTGACGAACTTCAGGTCGGCCATGCGCTGCAGCACATAGTTGTCACGACGCTGGCGGGCGCGCTCCGGGTTGGAGATCGGGTTGCCCGAGGACGGGAACTTGGGGATGCCGGCCAGCGAGGCCATCTCGTCCAGGTCCAGCTCGTTCAGCTTCTTGCCGTAGTAGAACTCGGCCGCGGCGGCCACGCCGTAGGCGCGGTTGCCGAAGAAGCTCTTGTTCAGGTACAGCTCGAAGATCTCATCCTTGCTCAGCTCGGACTCGATCTTCCGCGCCAGCAGGATCTCGGCCAGCTTGCGGGTGTAGCTGTACTCGGAGCTGAGGAAGAACTGGCGGGCCACCTGCTGGGTGATGGTGGAACCACCCGGCACGCGCTTGTCGTTGGTGGTGGCCAGCAGCCACACCGCACGGCCGATGCCCATGTAGTCCACGCCGCCATGCTCGTAGAAGCGGGCGTCCTCGGTGGCCAGGAAGGCCTGCTTCAGGCGCTCGGGCACGTCCTTCATGGTGATCGGGGTGCGCCGGGTCTCGCCGAACACCGCCATCAGCTTGCCGTCGGCAGCATAGACGTACATCGGCTCCTGCATTTCCACGTCGCGCAGGGTCTGCACGTCGGGAAGCTTGGAGGACACAGCGTAGTACAGACCGCCCACGGCGGCCGCGCCGATCAGCGCCAGGACCAGGACAATCAGGAAGATCCAGCGCAGCCAGCGGCGGAGTCGAGTCATCGGGTTCAGATTCCGATTGCGAATTTCGTGGTCGCAGAGTATAGATTACGCAAGGTGGCGGCTGGGGTCGGCACCGGGGAGCGCAAGGGGAACAGTCAGGGGCTGCATCGTGAATCCGTGAGGAACTTCACAGCAGGGCCGTTGCCATTTGCTAAGAATACGTTATTAATGCTCGGGCGCAGGTCTTGCGTCCAAGTGCCCGTCGGCAGGGGAGAAACCGTGGGGCTCATCCCAAAAAGTCAGTCGCCGCTTGTAGGCGTCGACATCAGTTCGACTGCGGTAAAGCTTTTGCAGCTGTCCCGCAGCGGCAATCGTTTCCGTGTGGAACATTACGCTGTGGAACCTCTTCCGCCGAATGCGGTGGTAGAGAAGAACATCGTGGAAGTGGAGGCCGTGGGTGAGGCCATCCGCCGTGCGATGAACCGTTCAGGCAGCAAGGCCAAGCTGGCCGCTGCCGCCGTCGCCGGGTCGGCGGTGATCACCAAGGTGATCCCGATGCCGGCCGAGCTCGACGAGAACGACATGGAAGCCCAGATCGAGCTGGAAGCGGTCAACTACATTCCGTACCCGATCGAGGAAGTGAACCTGGACTTCGAGGTGATCGGGGCGATCCCGAACAACCCGGAGATGGTCCAGGTGCTGCTGGCCGCGTCGCGTTCGGAGAACGTGGAACTGCGCCAGTCGGCCCTGGAACTGGGTGGCCTGCAGGCCAAGGTGATGGACGTGGAGGCCTTCGCGGTCGAGAACGCCTACGCACTGGTCGCCAGCGAGCTGCCGGTGTCCATCGACGGCGTGGTCGCGCTGGTCGATATCGGCGCCACCATGACCACCCTCAACGTCCTGCGCGGCGGCCGCAGCCTGTACAGCCGCGAACAGGTGTTCGGTGGCAAGCAGCTGACCGACGAGATCATGCGCCGTTACGGCCTGAGCTACGAGGAGGCCGGCCTGGCCAAGCGTCAGGGCGGGCTGCCGGAAAGCTACGAGATGGAAGTGCTGGAGCCGTTCAAGGAAGCCACGGTCCAGCAGATCAGCCGCCTGCTGCAGTTCTTCTATGCAGGCAGTGAGTTCAACCGCGTTGATCACATCGTGCTGGCCGGCGGCTGCGCCGTGCTGGGCGGGCTGCCGGAAATGGTCGAGGAACAGCTGGGCGTGCCGACCGTGGTCGCCAACCCGCTGGCACAGATGACCCTGGGCCCGAAGGTGAACGCACATGCGCTGGCCCAGGATGCCCCCGCGCTGATGATCGCCACCGGTCTGGCGCTGAGGAGCTTCGACTGATGGCACGCATCAATCTATTGCCCTGGCGCGCCGAGCGGCGCAAGCAACGCCAGCGCGAGTTCTACGCAATGCTGGGCATGGCCGCAATCGGTGGCCTGCTGCTGTCGCTGCTGATCTGGTTCTATTACGACCGGCAGGTGAGCGGCCAGATGGACCGCAATGCCTATCTGGAAGCCGAGATCGAGAAGGTCAAGGAACAGAACAAGGAGATCGATCGCCTCGATGCGCAGAAGGACCGCCTGCTGGCCCGCAAGAAGGTGATCGAGGAACTGCAGGCCAAGCGCTCGCAGATGGTCCACCTGTTCGACGCGTTGGTGCGCACGATTCCCGACGGCGTGGTGCTGACCGCCCTGCAGCAGGAGGGGGACATGCTCACCCTCGAGGGACGCACCCAGTCCAATGCCCGCGTGTCGGCTTACATGCGCAACCTGGAAACCTCCGGCTGGATGACCAACCCGGAGCTGTCGATCATCCAGGCCAGCGCCGGAGACAAGAGTGCAGCCGGCCCGGTATCGGACATCAAGGCACTGCCGTACATGTTCAAGGTCACGGTGAAGCTGCCTGCGCAGAGTGAAGAGACCGGCACCCCCGGTTTGAACGCCGATGGCAGCGTGGCGACCACGCCGGCTGCGACGCCTGCCGTGGCGCCGCTTGCCGCCGGCCCCGATGCCGCGGCCCCGGCTGCTGCAACAGCACCGGCCCCGGCCCAACCGGCGGCGGCCCCGGCAGCAGCGCCCGCCAGCGCTCCGGCTACTGCGCCGGCGCCTGCACCTGCACCGGCCAAGCCGAACCAGCCCGCCGCACCGGCACCGGCCGCCAGGCCTGAGGGCAGCCGCCTGGCGCAGCCGCCGCAGGCCTCTTACGCCCCGCTGCAGGGGGGTCGCGCATGAGCCAGAAAATCGATCTGAAGAACCTGGATTTCAACGACATCGGCAACTGGCCGCAGAAGGCCAAGATCGTTTTCTGTACGTTGCTGGCCCTGGTCATCATGTTCGTTGCATGGATGCTGCTGATCAGCGGCAAGCGCGATGAACTGGCCAGCCTGGAATCGAAGGAAAGCGATCTGCGTACCGAGTTCTCCAAGCAGCAGGAACGCGCGGTGAACCTGGGGCCGCTGAAGCAGCAGCTGGCGCAGATGGAGCAGGTCCTGCAGCAGATGCTGCGGCAGCTGCCCAGCAAGACCGAAATGCCGGACCTGATCATCGACATTTCGCAGACCGCGCTGTCCAGCGGCCTGACCAGCCAGCTGTTCGAACCGGAACAGGAGCAGGTCAAGGAGTTCTACGCCGAGAAGCCGATCAAGCTGAAGATGGTGGGCAGCTACCACCAGTTCGGTGCGTTCGTCAGTGGCGTGGCCTCGCTGCCGCGCGTGGTGATCCTGACCATGCACGACATCAACCTGAAGCCGGCGGACAAGGCTGGCGGTGGTTCGCGTGCCGGTGCGCTGGAATTGTCCGGCACGGTCAAGACCTACCGGTATCTCGACGAAACCGAGGTGCAGGAACAGCAGAAGGCTGAAGCCGGCAAGGAGGGCAGCAAGTGATCCGTTCCTTCTTTGCACGCTGCGGGATGGCCGCTGCCGTGTTGCTGCTGGCCGCCTGCGGCCGTGGCGTGACCAGCACGCCGGGCGATGCGCCGAATCTCGAGAAGTGGGTGGAAGGCGAACGTGCCCGGCCGGCGCAGCCGCTGGAACCGTTGCCTGTGATGCAGCAGTTCGAGACCTTCGAATACTCCGCGCAGGGCCTGCGTGATCCGTTCACCGATGCCTGGACCAATCCGCAGGGGAATGGCGGATTGCGGCCGGATCCGAACCGGCGCAAGGAGCCCCTGGAGGGCTTCCCGCTGGACGCACTGGACATGGTCGGTACCATCGGCACCGGCGGCGGCACCGTCGCACTGGTGATGGGACCGGACAAGGTGACCTACCGGGTGCGCCCGGGCGGTTACCTGGGGCAGAGCGACGGGCGGGTCACTGCGGTCTTCGAAGACCGTGTGGAGCTGATCGAACTGGTGCCGGATGGCGCGGGTGGCTGGCTGGAACGGCCGGCAACGCTCTCGCTTGAAGATCAATGATCGTTTACTGGGGATAGCACGATGACCTTTCACCAAGCCAAGGGGCTGCGTCCCAACCGGCGCTCTACCTTGAACCGTGTCAGCGCGTTGGGAGTCGCGCTGATGCTGGCCTGCGCTCCGGCGCTGGCCGCCGCACCGGCGGAGAAGCCGGTGGGCACCACCGTCGCACCGGCCGCGGCACCGGCCGGCCTGTCGGTGGCCAAGATCGATTTCAAGCGCGGCGATGATGGCGCGGGCCGCCTGATCGTGCAGTTTGACGGCCAGGGCGCGATCCCGGACCTGCGCACGCAGGGCAACAGCGTGGTGGTCGACGTGGGCAATGCCCGCCTGCCGGCCAACCTGCAGAAGCCGTTGAACGTCGTCGACTTCGCCACGCCGGTGCAGCGCATCGACGCCAAGCCGTCCGGCGCCGGCACCCAGCTGGTGCTGAGCACCGGCGGTGCGGTGGAGTCACTGGCCTACCAGAGCGGCAACGAATACGTGGTGGAGATCAGCGCGCGGCAGGCTCCGGCCGCCGTCGGTGCGGTGACCGCCGGCAGCGTCACCCAGGCCGCAAAGGCCGTCGGCCAGCGTGGCTTCACCGGCAAGCCGGTGACCTTCAATTTCCAGGACGTGCCAGTGCGCACCGTGCTGCAGTTGATCGCCGAAGAGTCCAACCTCAACGTGGTGGCCTCCGACTCGGTGCAGGGCAATGTGACCCTGCGCCTGGTCAACGTGCCGTGGGACCAGGCACTGGACATCGTGCTGCGTGCCAAGGGCCTGGACAAGCGACGCGATGGCAGCGTGATCTGGGTCGGCCCGCAGGCCGAGCTGGCCAAGTTCGAGCAGGAGAAGGAAGACGCGCGCATCGCCATCGAGAACCGCGAAGACCTGGTGACCGATTACGTCCAGATCAACTACCACAGCGCCACCCAGATCTTCAAAGCCCTGACCGAAGCCAAGGGCATCGGCGGTGGTGGCGGTGGTGGTGCAGGCGGTGGCGGCGGTGGTGGCTCATCCCAGGAAGAAAGTGGCTTCCTGTCCGGCCGTGGCCGCATCGTTGCCGACGAGCGCACCAACACGCTGATGATCAGCGACATTCCGAAGAAGATCGCGCGCATGCGTGAGCTGATCAACGTGATCGACCGCCCGGTCGACCAGGTGCTGATCGAAAGCCGCATCGTCATCGCCACCGATACGTTCGCGCGTGAGCTGGGTGCGCGGTTCGGCATCAGTGGCAGCCGCGACAACGCCTACTTCAGCGGCAATCTGGAAGCCAACGAGGCAACCCGCAAGTCGCAGGTCGAAGCCAATGCGACCAACGCCAAGGCCTACCGCGACTGGCTGGCCGGTGGCAGTACGGGCCCGGCGCCGGTGCCGGTCGGCTCGGCAATCACCCGTGGCCTGAACTGGGCCATGCCGGCGGCGTCCACCAACCCGGCAGGCTCGCTTGCGCTGTCGATCCTCAATGCCGGCTACCTGCTGGACGTCGAGCTGTCGGCCATGCAGGAGGAGTCGCGTGGTGAAGTGATCTCCAACCCGCGCGTGGTCACCACCAACCAGCGCGAGGCCCTGATCAAGCAGGGTAAGGAAATCGGCTATGTGACCATCAGCGCCGGTGCGGGCGGTGTCGCTACGCCGAACGTGCAGTTCAAGGAAGTGGTGCTGGAACTGAAGGTCACCCCGACCATCACCAACGACAACCGCGTGTTCCTCAACATGCAGGTGAAGAAGGACGAAGTGGACCGGCTGATCCAGCTGGAAGGCTATGGCACCGTGCCGTCGATCAACCGCCGCGAAGTGAACACCGCAGTGCTGGTCGAGGACGGGCAGACCGTGGTCATCGGTGGTGTGTACGAGTTCACCGACCGCAACAGCATCAGCAAGGTTCCGTTCCTGGGCGATGTACCGTTCCTGGGCAACCTGTTCAAGAAGCGTGGCCGCAGCAAGGACAAGGCCGAGCTGCTGGTGTTCGTCACCCCGAAGGTGCTGCGCGTGGCCAGGCAGAACTGAGCCAGCGAACCCGCGACACGAACAAGGGCCGCCATGTGCGGCCCTTCTTCGTTCATGCCGGACGTAGTCCGCGGATGATCCGGTAGATCCACGCCATGCGTGGAGGAGAGGCCCGTTCAGCCGTTCTTGATGCCAATCGCAGGGCACCCTGCGATGATGTGGGGAACCCGTGCCGTCCCGCGCCGGTCAAAGGCCCCCATGAACCTGCCACCGCCGATGCCCGAAACCGTCTCGCCGCCGCCCGCGCCGGCCGCCTCCCGCCTGCATGGCGCCTTCAACCAGTTGCGCGACGCGCTGTCGGCCGAAATCGTCGGCCAGGCGGCTTTGGTCGAACGCCTGTTGATCGCATTGCTGGCCGACGGGCACCTGCTGGTGGAGGGCGCCCCGGGACTGGCCAAGACCACGGCCGTCCGCGCACTGGCCTCGCGCCTGGAGGCGGATTTCGCCCGCGTGCAGTTCACCCCCGACCTGCTGCCGGCCGACCTGACCGGCACCGAGATCTGGCGCCCGCAGGAAGGGCGCTTCGAATTCGTACCTGGCCCGATCTTCCACCCGATCCTGCTGGCCGACGAGATCAACCGTGCGCCGGCCAAGGTGCAGTCGGCGCTGCTGGAGGCCATGGGCGAGCGCCAGGTCACGGTTGGCCGCCACACCTATGCGTTGCCGCCGCTGTTCCTGGTGATGGCCACGCAGAACCCGATCGAGCAGGAAGGTACCTTCCCGCTGCCGGAAGCGCAGCTGGACCGTTTCCTGATGCACGTACGCATCGGCTATCCGGACCAGGCCGCCGAATCGGAGATCCTGCGGCTCGCCCGCGAGCGTGCCCGTGGCGCCCTGGGCGAGGCGGCACCCGCACCGGAGAAGCTGCCGATGCAGGATGTGTTCGATGCCCGCCGCGAAGTGCTGGACCTGCACATGGCGCCGGCGCTGGAGCGCTACCTGGTCGAACTTGTGCTGGCCTCGCGTGATCCGTCGCGCTATGACGCCGGCCTCGGGCGCCGCATCGCCTGGGGCGCAAGCCCGCGTGGTTCCATTGCGTTGGAACGCTGCGCCCGTGCACGCGCCTGGTTGGCCGGCCGTGACTTCGTCACCCCCGACGATGTGCGTGCGGTTGCCGCCGACGTGCTGCGCCATCGCGTGCTGCCCAGCTACGAAGCCACCGCCGAAGGCTGGGATGGCGAACGCCTGGTGCAGGAGCTGCTGGCCCGGGTGCCGGCACCCTGAGCCCGCGCATGACCGATCCATCCCTGGAAGCCGCATCCACCGTCAGTGATGGCGACGGACTGCGCCCGCACCTGTCCGAACTGGTAGCCCTGCGCCGGCTGGCACAGCGGCCGCCGCCGCCACGCCGTGGCCGTGCCGGCAACGCCGGGCAGGCGCCGTCGCCGCTGCGTGGGCGTGGCATGGAGTACGCCGAGTCACGCGAGTACGTGGCCGGTGATGATGCACGGCATATCGACTGGCGCGTGACCGCGCGGACCGGCCGTGCCCATACCAAGCTTTTCCAGGCCGAACGCGAGCGGGTCAGCCTGATCGTGGCCGATACGTCGCCGGCGCTGTATTTCGGCACCCGCGTGCGATTCAAGTCGGTGCAGGCGGCACGCGCGGGCGCCGTCGCCGCGTGGTCGGCGCAGCGTCGCGGTGACCGCGTGGGTGCCCTGCGCGGCAGTGACCGCGAAGCGCCGATTGCACCTGCGGGTGGGCCGCGTGGTGTACTGCGTGTGCTCGACGCACTCACCCGCTGGTACACACAGCCACCCGCCGACGATCTCGGCCTGGAACGCGCGCTGGACCATGCCGCCCGCGTGCTGCGCCCCGGGGCGCGCATGCTGGTGCTGGCCGATCCGCAGCAGGCCGCGCGGATTCCCGTCGTGCGCTGGAGCGCGCTGGCCCAGCACCATGACCTCAGCCTGGTGCTGCTGGTCGATCCCCTCGAACTGCAACCGCCCTCGGCGGCCCTGCAGTTCCAGACCGCGCAGCAGCGCATTGGCCTCGACCTGCGTCGCAGCGAGGTGCAGGCGCACTGGCAGGCGCACTTCGTCGAACCACTGCAGGCGCTGCGCCGCCAGCTCGGCGCACGCCGCGTTGACGTGCAGGTGTTGTCCACCGATGCGCCCAGCGACGCCTGGTTGGCACCACCGGTAACCGAGGTGCCGGCATGAGCGCCAACCTTCCGCTGCGCGATGTGCAGTTGCCGCCGGCACCGTCGTGGTGGCCGCCGGCCCCCGGCTATCTGATGGTCGGTGGCGCGGTGTTGCTGGTGATCCTGGCGCTGGCCCTGCTGTGGTGGCAGCGCCGCCGTCGTCGCCAACGCTGGTTGCAGGCGTTCGACCAGGAGCTGGCCACCACCGCCGATGCCACCGCGGAACTGGCGGCGATCGCCGGCCTGCTGCGTCGCGCCGCGCGACAGGCACAGCCCGGCAGTGAATCCCTGCGTGACGATGCCTGGTGGCAGCGCGTGGATCCGAAGGGCACGTTGCCGGATGCGCGCCGCAGCCTCCTGGCCGAAGGTGCCTATCGTCCCCGCGTGGACGCCAGCGAAGTGGCGGCCGTGCGTAGCTGGGCGCGCGAGCGCTACCTGGCGATGCTGCTGGAGCGCCGCCGATGAACCTGCTGGCAAGTTACTGGCCATGGCCCGACCTGCAGCTGGCGTGGCCGCTGGCCCTGCTGGCGCTGCCGTTGCCGTTGCTGATGCGCTGGTGGAAGCGTCGTGCCGATCCCGGCGCTGCGCTGCGCGTGCCCTATGCGGCGACGGAACTGGAAGCGCTGGCCGGTGGCGGCCGCGTCGATGGGTCGTGGCTGCGTACGCTGCTGTTGTGGCTGGGCTGGTGCGCGCTGTGTGTCGCACTGGCTCGCCCGCAACAGCTGGGCGAAGCGATCACGCCACCGCAGCAGGGCCGGCAGATGATGCTGGCGATGGACGTGTCCGGCAGCATGGGCGAGGGCGACATGGTGCTGGGGGGGCAGGCGGTGGATCGCCTCACCGCAGCCAAGGCCGTGCTGGCCGATTTCCTGGATCGTCGTGCCGGCGATCGCATCGGCCTGCTGATCTTCGGGGACCGCGCTTATACGCTCACGCCACTCACTGCGGACCTGGCCAGTGTGCGCGACCAGCTGCGCGACAGCGTGGTCGGCCTGGCCGGGCGCGAGACGGCCATCGGTGATGCCATCGGCCTGGCGGTGAAGCGCCTGCGCAGCCAGCCGGAAGGGCAACGTGTACTGATCCTGCTGACCGACGGCGTCAGCAATGCCGGCGTGCTGGAACCGCTGCGTGCGGCCGAAGTCGCGCAGGCCGAAGGGGTGCGCATCCACACCGTCGCGTTCGGTGGCGATGGCAGCATGCGCTTCCTCGGTATTCCGATTTCCGCTGACCAGGACCCGGTCGACGAGGCCACGTTGAAGAAGATTGCCAGCCTGACCGGTGGCCAGTTCTTCCGCGCACGCGATACCGCGCAGCTGGCCGGCATCTACGCCGAACTGGATCGTCTGGAGCCGATCGCTGCGAAGGGGCCGAGCCTGCGCCCGCGCGAGGAGCGCTATGCGTGGCCATTGGCCCTGGCCTTGCTGCTGGGGGCATTGGCATGGGTGTGGCCGGAGCGCCGTCGATGATCGCGTTGGCATCCCATCTTCCCGACTGGAATGCACTGCACTTCCTGCGCCCGGAATGGCTGTGGGCCTTGCTGGCCTTGCCGGTGATTCTCGCCGTGGCGCTGTACCGGCAGCGGCGCAGCGATGCGTGGCGGCAGGCGGTGGATGCGCACCTGTTGCCGCATCTGCTGGCCGCCGGTGCTCGCCGTCGCGTGCGGCTGCCATTGGCAGTGCTGCTGGGTTGGACGCTGGCAGCACTGGCGATGGCGGGGCCGAGCTGGCGGCAGCAGGCACAGCCGATGTTCCAGCCCAGCGCACCGCTGCTGATCGTGCTGGATCTGTCCAGCCGCATCACTGCCACCGACCTGCCACCGTCGCGCCTGCTGCAGGCAAGGGCCAAGGTCGGCGAGCTCCTGCGCGCACGCAAGGGTGGGCAGGTGGGGCTGGTGGTGTACGCCGAAGATGCCTACACCGTCGCGCCGCTGACCGATGACGGCAGCAACGTCGCGCTGTATCTGGATGCCTTGTCGCCGGATGTGATGCCGCGTGATGGCCAGCGTGCCGACCGTGGCATCGACTGGGCCACGCGGCTGATGCGGCAGATCGCTGCACCGCAGGGACAGATCCTGCTGGTCACCGATCAAGCCGATGGTGAAGCTGCATTGGCGGCCGCGCAGGCACGTGGTCTCGGCCTGCAGGTGTCGGTGCTGGGGCTCGGTACACCGGCGGGTGCGGCGTATCGTGACGACAGCGGACAGATCCGTCAGGCTGCGCTGGACGAAGGTCGCCTGCGTGCGGTGGCCACGGCAGGTGGCGGTCGCTATGCGCGCATCACCGCCGATGGCAGTGACCTGCGCGCACTGGGTGTGCTTGATGCACGCGAAGGTACTGCGGCGCAGCGGCCCGGCGAGGGCAGGCAATGGCGCGATGAAGGATTCTGGCTGCTGCCACCGGTGATGCTGCTGGCGCTGCTCGCCTTCAGACGCCGCGCGCTGCTGGCCGCAGTACTGGCGGTGGGCCTGCTGCCATGGATGGGGGATGTGCAGGCGCAGGCAGCTCCAGCGCCCGCTTCGCCGCCATCGCAGGGCACGCTGTGGAAGCGCGCCGACCAGTTGCAGCACCAGCGCCTGGCCGACGGCGTGCAGGCCTATCGCGCGGGCGACTTCGCCACTGCGCGCAAGCAGTTCGAGGGCATCGACAGTGATGCGGGCTGGTACAACCTGGCCAACACGCTGGCGCGCCAGGGCAGCTACGACGAAGCCATCGCCGCCTACGACCGCGCGCTGGCGCTGCATCCCGGCATGGCCGATGCGGTCGCCAACCGTGCCGTGGTTGATGCCGCACGCAAGCGCAAGCAGTCGGGGGGGCAGGGCCAGGACCAGCAGAAACCGCAGCAGAACGGGCAGCAGAAGCAGCAGAACAATTCACAGGGCCAGCGGAACCCGCAGGGCCAGCAACCGCAGCAGGGCCAGAAGGATCCAGGACAGGGTCAGCCACCATCTCAGCAGGGCCAGCAGGGGCAGCCCAAGGCGGGTGACGACGACGCGCAGTCGGCGCCTCAGCCCGGCGAGCGTGGCCGAGATGGACAGCAGGCGCCACCACAGGTGGAGGATGCCAAGGCGCAGGCCCAGGCTGATGAGCAGCAGCGCCAGCGCATGCAGCAGGCGATGCAGCAGGCACGTGAGGGCAAGGGCGGACAGGATGGCAAACCCGTGCCAGGCAGTGACGGCACTACTCCGCGCCAACGCGAAGAGCAACAGGCGGTGGAGGCGTGGATGCGGCGCGTGCCGGATGATCCGGGCGCATTGCTGCGGGCCAAGTTCCAGCTGGAAAATGAACGCAGGAAGAGGGAAGGGCGATGACGCGGGCGATCAACATGCACGGGCACTGGCCCCGACAGGTACTGGCGGCGCTGCTGCTGTGGCTGCCGCTGCTGGCCTGGGCGCAGCCGCGCGCGTGGCTGGACCGCGACCGCATCGCGATGGGCGACACGGTCACGCTCAATGTCGAGAGCGACCAGGGTGCCCCTGACTTCACACCGTTGCGTACCGACTTCGACCTCAGCGGGCAGACCAGCAGCCGCCAGGTGGAGTGGAGCAACGGCAGCATGCAGCAGCGCAACCTGTATGGCGTGGCGCTGACGCCACGGCGTAGTGGTGCACTGGTGGTGCCGGGCCTGCAGGTGGGCAGCGTCCGTACCGCGCCGCTGACCCTGCAGGTGGATGCCGCTGCCGTGGCCGGCCCCGACAGCAATGCGGTGGCATTCATCGAAACCGTTGTCGATGACGAAACGCCGTATGTGCAGCAGAGTGTAGGCGTGGTGGTGAGGCTGTTCTTCGCCTCTCAGCTGGCCTCTGGCGAACTGGTGCTGGATACCCCGGCGGGTGCGTCGCTGCAGCGGGTAGGCGATGACCGCACCGATGTGCGGCAGGTCAACGGCCGCCGCTACAACGTGGTCGAGCGCCGCTTCCTGCTGATCCCCGAGCGCAGCGGTGCACTTCGGCTGGCCGGTGCGCGTTTCAGTGGGCGCAGTGCCGGTGGCTTCTTCGACGACTTCTTCGGCGGCGGCGACGGCCGCATGAATGCCACCGGCGCCGATCGCACGCTGCAGGTACAGGCGCAACCGGCACAGGCGCCGCAGCCATGGCTTCCGCTGCAGAGCCTCCAGCTGCGCTACACCAGTGCGCCGACCAGCGCCCGTACCGGTGAGGCCGCCACTGTGGTGGTCGAGGCGATTGCCGAAGGGGCAACCCGTGCACAGTTCACCGACCTGCCGGTGCCGGATCTGGGCACCCATGCGCAGGTATTCGCCGAACCTGCGCAGTACGAAGAATCGTTCAATGGCAGCACGCCGCGGCTGAAGATCACCCGCCGCTATTCGATCGTGCCGCGCCAGCCAGGCTCGCTGGTGGTGCCGGGGCCGCGCCTGCCGTGGTGGGATGTGCGCGCAGGCAAGGCGCAGGAAGCGAAGCTGCCGGACCTGACACTGGCTGTCGCAGCCGGCAGTGGCGGTGGCAGTGCTTCACCTGCGCCGCTGCCGCCGATCGACACCGATGCTGCGCTGCCGGGTGGCGATGGCCAGGACAGCCGCATCGCCGCGACCGATCCGCGCGCCAGCGGCCTGGCCGAACGCCCGTGGCCGTGGATGGGCGCGGCCATCGGACTGGCGCTGCTGTGGCTGCTGACCCTGTTGTGGGGCTGGCAGCGAGGCCGCCGACCGCATGCGGCGACGCCTGCAGCCGGCAAGCCCTCTGTGCCGACTGTGGCGCGCGGACGTGCCGGCCTGACCGAACTGCGCCGCACGCTGGATGGCGAAGGCTTCGATCAGGTGGAAGCGCAGCTGTGCGCGATGGCCGGGGTTGAGCGCATCGAGCAGGTCATCGCGCGGTTGGATGACCCTGGCCAGCGCCAGGTGCTGCAGGACCTGCAGCAGGCACGCTGGGGCGGGCAGGGCGACCTGGCATCGCTGCGCGCGCGTCTGCGCGAGGTCTTCCGTGACGGACCGCACTGGTCGGCGGCTACCGGCGCCGCTGACACTGGCCTGGCGCCGCTGTATCCAACGCGGCGAACCTGAACCGGCGCCGCTTGCGCGCTTTGTTAGAGTGCATTCATTTTTCGAGGAAATCCGCGCATGACAGCAGCTGCTGCCGACAAGAAGAAGTTGCCCCTGCATTGGAAGATGGGCATCGGCTTTGCGATCGGCCTGATCCTGGGACTGATCGTGCACGCCCTGGGCGGCAGCGTCGATGGTCTGCAGGCCGGTGCCAAGTGGGTAATGGACTACATCACCACCCCGGCGTCGGGCCTGTTCCTCAACCTGATCTTCATGCTGATCGTGCCGCTGATCTTCTCGGCGCTGATCATGGGCGTGTCGGAGATGGGCGACATCCGTGCCCTTGGCCGCATCGGCTGGAAGACCCTGGCGTATACCGTGCTGCTGTCCGGCATTGCCGTGGGCATCGGCCTGGTGCTGGTCAACCTGCTCAAGCCGGGTGCCGGCGTCGATCCGCAGGTCGCCGCGATGATGCTCTCGGAGAACGCCGAGCGCAGCAAGGAAATCGTTGCTGGCATCCATGGCACGCCGAAGGGCATGGACATGCTGCTGTCGATCGTGCCGAGCAACGTGCTGCAGGCCGCGTCCGACAACGGTGCGATCCTGTCGCTGATGTTCTTCGCGCTGATGTTCGGCATCGGCATGGTGCTGACCGACAACGAGAAGGTGGCCCCGCTGCGCCGCGCAATCGAGGGCGTGTTCGAAATCTCGATGACCCTGATCAACCTGGTCATCCGCCTGGCCCCGTATGCGGTGGCCTGCTTCATGTTCAACCTGGCCGCGCTGTTCGGCTTCGAGCTGATCATCCGCCTCGGTGCCTACGTGGGCGTGGTGGTGCTGGCACTCGGCCTGCACATGATCGTGACCTACGGTACCGCCGTGTGGCTGTCCGGCCGTTCGCCGCTGTCGTTCTTCCGCGATACCCAGGAAGCGACGGTGATGGCGTTCTCCACCGCCTCCAGCAACGCCACCCTGCCGACCGCGCTGCGCGTGGCCGACCAGATGGGCCTGCCGCAGCGCGTGTCGCGCTTCGTGCTGACCGTGGGCGCCACCGCCAACCAGAACGGCACCGCGCTGTTCGAGGGCGTGACGGTGATCTTCCTGGCCCAGTTCTTCGGCGTGGACCTGAGCATCGGCCAGCAGATCATGGTGATGGCGGTCTGCATCCTCGGTGGCATCGGCACGGCCGGCGTGCCGTCGGGCTCGCTGCCGGTGGTGGCGATGATCTGTGCGATGGTGGGCGTGAACCCGCTGGGCATTGGCCTGATCCTGGGCGTGAACCACTTCCTGGACATGTGCCGTACGGCGCTGAACGTGACCGGCGACCTGGCCCTGACCACCCTGGTGGCCAAGGGCGAATCGCACGACGGCCCGGCGCTGGGCCCGCAGCAGGACTGAGTCCAACGCCACTGCTGGCGACCTGATCGGGGTCGGATTCCTTTCCGCAAGGAAAGGGCTCCGACCCCGCTTCACATGCGGAATCCGGGGGAGATGACGACGTTGCCGGCCAGCGGCCGGCACGACCGGGCAAGCTGAACCGACCCCCCGCCCGGCGACTATGGGACAATAGGCCGCCCGCACGTCCGCGGCCGCCTCCCGATTCCGACAGAACCATGACGCAGCCTACCCGTCGCCAGTTGGCCAACGCCATCCGCTTCCTTGCCGCCGATGCGGTTGAAACCGCAAAGTCCGGCCATCCCGGCATGCCCATGGGCATGGCCGACATCGCCGAAGTCCTCTGGAACGACTACCTCCGCCATAACCCGAGCAACCCGCACTGGTTCAACCGCGACCGTTTCGTGCTGTCCAACGGCCACGGTTCGATGCTGCAGTACGCGCTGCTGCACCTGAGCGGTTACGACCTGCCGATCGAGCAGCTGAAGCTGTTCCGCCAGCTGGGTAGCCACACCGCCGGTCACCCGGAACGCCACGAGACCCCGGGCGTGGAAACCACCACCGGCCCGCTGGGCCAGGGTTTCGCCAATGCCGTGGGCTTCGCCCTGGCCGAGAAGCTGCTGGCACAGCGCTTCAACCGCCCGGAGCTGGAAGTGGTCGACCACCGCACCTGGGTGTTCATGGGCGATGGCTGCCTGATGGAAGGTGTGTCGCATGAAGCCGCTTCGCTGGCCGGTACCTGGGGCCTGCACAAGCTGGTCTGCTTCTGGGACAACAACCACATCTCCATCGACGGCAACGTCGAAGGCTGGTTCACCGACAACACCCCGGAGCGTTTCGAGGCTTATGGCTGGAACGTGGTGCGCGATGTCGATGGCCATGACCCGGAGAGCATCAAGGCCGGCATCGAGGCCGCGCTGTCGCAGAGCGACAAGCCGACCCTGATCTGCTGCCGCACCACCATTGGCTTTGGTTCGCCGAACAAGGCGGGCAAGGAATCCAGCCACGGCGCACCGCTGGGCAAGGACGAACTGGAAGCCACCCGCAAGCAGCTGGGCTGGGAATACGGTCCGTTCGAGATCCCGCAGGCGATCTACGACGGCTGGCGCGCCAACGGCGCCGGCACGCTGCGCCAGGCCGAATGGGAACAGCTGTTCGACAAGTACGCCAGCCAGTACCCGGCTGAAGCGGCCGAACTGACCCGCCGCTCGCATGGCGAACTGCCGGCCGACTTCGTTGCCAAGGCCGATGCCTACATCGCCCAGGTGGCCGCCGAAGGCCCGACGATCGCCTCGCGCAAGGCGTCGCAGCTGGCCATCGAAGCCTACGCCCCGCTGCTGCCGGAAATCGTCGGCGGCTCGGCCGACCTGGCGCACTCCAACCTGACCCTGTGGAAGGGCAGCAAGTCGGTCGCCAGCGACGACGCCAACGCCAACTACGTGTACTACGGCGTGCGCGAGTTCGGCATGACCGCCATTGCCAACGGCCTGGCCCTGCACGGTGGCTTCATTCCGTTCGACGCCACCTTCCTGGTGTTCAGCGACTACGCCCGCAACGGCGTGCGCATGAGCGCGCTGATCCCGGCCCACGCCATCCACGTCTACACCCACGACTCGATCGGCCTGGGCGAAGATGGTCCGACCCACCAGCCGGTGGAGCACCTGGCCTCGCTGCGCTACATCCCGAACAACGACGTGTGGCGTCCGTGCGATGCGGTCGAGTCGGCGGTGAGCTGGAAGGCTGCGATCACCCGCCAGGACGGCCCGAGCTGCCTGGTGTTCAGCCGCCAGAACCTGCCGCACCAGCCGCGCAACGCCGAGCAGATCGCCCAGATCGAGCGCGGTGGCTACGTGCTGGCCGATGCTGCTGGTACCCCGGACGTGATCCTGATCGCCACCGGTTCGGAAGTCTCGCTGGCCACCGAAGCCAAGGCCCAGCTGGACGCGGCCGGCCTCAAGACCCGCGTGGTCTCGATGCCGTCCACCGACGTGTTCCTGCGCCAGGATGCGGCCTACCGTGAATCGGTGCTGCCGAACGCCGTGCGCAAGCGCGTGGCGGTGGAAGCCGGCGTCACCGGTTTCTGGCGCCAGTTCGTCGGCCTGGACGGTGCCGTGATTGGTATCGACACCTTCGGTGCCTCGGCCCCGGCCGACCAGCTGTACAAGCACTTCGGCATCACCACTGCCCACGTGGTGGAAGCGGCCAAGTCGCTGTAAGCAGCTTCGCGACGTAATGAGAAAAGGCCGGCGCACGCCGGCCTTTTCTTTGCCGCAGGAAAAAGGGGACGGAGGGGATTAAGTCGTTTGTGCACATGCGACTTAATCCCCTCCGTCCCCTTTTCTCAGGCGGTACGCGCCAGCGCCAGCCGCAGCAGTCGCGCGTCCAGGCGCTCGGCGAAGTCCTTCGGGGCCTGTAGACCCATGCGCTGCAGGTACACCGCATCGCCGTCGCCGGCCGGTTGCCGCAGAGCCGCCCAGACCGTGCGCAGCTTGTCGCCGCGGGTCTGCGTGTTGGCCTTCAGCCAGCCCAGCGCCTTCACCAGCACCTGCTCGATCTCGTTGAAGTCGCTGCCCAGCGGATAGTCCGGCAGGCTGCCGTCGGCGCGGAACGGTGCCAGCGCCGCCGCCAGCGCCTGTGGCGTGTTGCGCTGCTGGCGCTCCGGATCCGGTTGCGTGGCTGCCAGCAGCTTGCGCGAGGCCTGTGCCTGCTGCAGCAGGCCGCTCTGGAACGGGGCTTCGGTGATCGCCGTCATCGCATGCACGCAGTCCTCGTCGGTCAGGCCGCGCAGATCGGCGATGCCGTATTCGTTGAGGTAGATGTCGCGCAGGTGGCGCGGGATGGTGGTGTGCCCGTAGTTCCAGCGCACGTTGGATTCGCGCTGGCCCTTGTCATCGCGCGCCGCGCGGAACATCAAGACGCTGCGCGCTTCCGGCAGGGCATGTGCCATCGCCACGAAGTTGTACTGGCCACCCACGCCGGACACCACACGTCCGTCGTCCAGCGCATCCGACACGGCCGCGCCCAGTGCAGTGGCCATCATGCAGGAGTTGAAGAAGCGCGCATGGCGGCGTTGCAGGCGCTCCAGCGTCTCGTTGCCGCCATACAGCTGGTTGATTTCGCTGATGCGGCGCATGCCGATCGCACGGCATTCGTCTTCCGGCAGCGTGCGCAGCCACTCGTAGAACTCCGGCGAGCCCAGGTAGAACGCGCCGTGCAGGTACTCGCCCTCGGCGGCCAGGGTGGCGTGGTCGATGGACAGCGTGCTGCCGTTCTCGATGCGCTGCATCAGCGCCAGGTCGTCGTGCACCTTGCGCTTGATCACCCCGGTCTGCACCAGCCGGCGGAAGCCTTCGTTGAGCATCTCGCTGCAGCCGTACAGGCCCACCTCGAACGGATCCAGTCCGCCGATCTCCTGCACGAGCGGGTGACTGGCCAGCTGTGGATCCAACGCATGCAGCACGCGGCGGTAGCGCGCGTTGTCGGTGTGGCGCAGTACCAGCGCATGGCTGAGCGCGTCGGCCAGCGTGCCGATGCCGATCTGCAGGGTGCCGCCGTCGCGCACCAGCGTGCTGGCGTACAGGCCGATGGCGTAGTCGGCATCGCCCACCGGCTGCCGCGGCAGCCCGAACAGCGCCGGGTACGGCGGCGGCGGGGTGATCACCAGATCGAAGAACGACACATCGACCGTGGCAGAGCCGCCCATGTAAGGCAGCTGCGGATCGATCTCGGCGATCAGCAACGGTCGCGGCAGCCCGCGCGCGGTCATCGCATCCAGCGTGTCCTGGGTGATGTCGTTGTTGCACGACAGCGAAAGCCGGCGATCGTTCGGCCGCATCGCCACCTTCTGCACGATCACCTGCGGCGCGCGCTGCGCGACCGCATCGGCGGCGTGGGTGTAGTTCAGGCTGGTATAGCTGGATTGCGCCTGGCGCGAACCGAGCAGGGCGCCGGACTGCATGTAGAACTCTTCCACCTGCACATGTGCCGGCAGTGCATCGCGCGCGATCGCATCGGCATAGGCCAGGCGCGGGAAATCGTCGCCGAAATGGCGCTGCGCGAACGGCGCCATGAAGCGCGCTTCCAGGCCGTTGCCGCGCGCCTTCGGCGGGTTCAGCGACAGCGCGGTATACAGCTGCAGCGGCCGCGATGGATCGTGCTCGACGCGTGCATAAAGGGCATTGAGCAGCCGATGCGGCTTGCCCAGTGCCAGCGGTGCCCCGATCCGCAGCGGCCCGTCCACGCGCGCAAACAACCAGTCGACGGCGGCGTCCAGGTCGGTGAGGTGTTCGGTCATGCGCGGCGGTCCTGCGTGTGGGGGAGTGCTGGCATTACAGCATGTCGGGCTTGAACCGCCGTCGACGCGAGACTTCGGCGCCGGACACCATGAACTGGCCATCGCCGCGGTAATGCACCGTGCGCGGCAGTTTCGGCCGGGGCGCGACGTGGGCGCGCACGATTTCCCAGATGAACAGGTTGCTCGATTGCACCTGGCTGTCGTCGTAGAGTCGGCATTCGAAGCACGAATGACATTGGCCGACCAGCGGCGCGCCGACCTCGCGCGCGGGCAGCGCATCGAGCTCGAAACGGGCGAATTTGTCGACCTCGCGGCCGCTGCAGTTGCCGATGTCCACCACGGTGTCGAGCAGCTCCACGCCGGGCACATTGATCACGCACTCGCCGCTGCCAAGGGCCAGCGCGTGGCTGTGGTTCGCGTCCCACAGGCAGGTGGCGACCAGCGAGGGCGAGAAGCCCATCACCATGTGCCAGCCCAGCGTCATCAGGTTGCGCTGGCCTCGCCAGGCGGTGCTGACCAGCACGATCGGCCCGGGTTCGAGGAAGCGGCGGGCCTGCTCGACCGGGAAATCCTTCTTGGGCAGCGCTTTCATCCGGGGCCTGGAGCGGGAGGCATCGATGCTGGCGCAGCCAGGATGAACCTGGAGTCGAGGGGCTTGACAGGCGATTCGATTACGCGCGTAATCGGTTCATCGATTACGGACGTAAACAATGACTCCGATCAGCGAAGCCGAAGCCGTTGTGATGGAGGTGCTGTGGCAGCAGGCACCGCGTAGCGCCGATGAAGTGGTCGCCGCACTGGCCCACCGCGACTGGGCCGAACCGACCATCAAGACCCTGCTCAATCGTCTGCTGACCAAGGGCGCGATCGCCGCCGAGCGTGATGGCCGGCGCTACCTGTACCGGCCGCTGCTGCAGCGCCAGGCGTGGGTGGAGGCGCAGAGCCAGGACTTCATCGGCCGTGTCTTTGAAGGGCGCGTTGCGCCGTTGGTCGCGCACTTCAGCGAACGCGGCCAGTTGAGTGCGCAGGACATCGCCGAACTGAAGAAACTGATCCAGGAGCTGGACCATGACTGAGCTGCTCGACGGACTGTTGCAGGCCAGCGTATGGCTGGCGGTGGGCGCGGTCCTGCTGGCGGTGATGCGGCCGCTGTTGGTGCGATTGGGGGGCGCTGGTCTGGCATACCGCAGCTGGTGGCTGCTGCCGATGCTGCTGCTGGCACTGATGCTGCCGTTGCCGCAGGTTGCGTTGTTGCAGCAGGTACCCACGCTGCCGCTGAAAGTGCTGCCCGGTGCCATTGATGGCGCGGCCGGCCAGTCCTTGCCATGGGCCGGGTTGTTGCTGGCATTCTGGGCCGTGGGCACGGGCCTCTGCCTGCTGCGCGACCTGCGCGCGCAGCGTCGATTCGAACGGCGCATGGGTCCACTGACGCCGCGCACCGATGGCAGCTGGCAGGCCAGCGCCGACCCGGGCCTGCCAGCGCTGGTTGGCCTGTGGCGGCCGCGCATCGTGGTCGGCCCTGACTTCGACCAGCACTTCAGTGCACAGGAACAGCACCTGATCCTGCAGCACGAGCGCAGCCACCGTCGCAATGGCGACCACTGGGCCAACGGCGCGCTGCTGCTGGTGCGCGCGCTGTTCTGGTTCCACCCGTTGCTGCCATGGGCCGCACGCCGCTTCCTGCGCGACCAGGAACTGGCCTGCGATGCCCGCACCATCGGCCCGCAGCCTGCGCTGCGCGGCCTCTACGCCAGCACGCTGCTGAAGGCGCAGCTGGTCCACCCGGTTGCGCCCGCGGTCTGCCATTGGCGCAGCCAACCCGTGTTGAAGGAGCGCATCGCCATGTTGAGGCAGTCCAAGCGGAAGGCATTGCCGTGGGTGTCGGGACAGGTACTGGTGGTCGGGTTGTGCCTGGGAATGGGAGCGGTGGCGTGGGCCAGCCAGGGCGGAGGCGCGGGAGGCCCGGCAGGGTCCGTCATGGATCGGGAGATCCAGGTCGACAAGATGCCGCCGCCGTCCTATCCGAAATCTGCGGTCGAGCAGCGCCAGGTGGGCGTGGTGAACCTGCGCGTGGAAGTGGATGCCCAAGGCCGTCCCACCGACGTCCAGGTGCTCAGCGCCACCAATCCGGGGGTGTTCGATGCTGTCTCGATTGCTGCGGCGCGCAGCTGGACCTATCGGCCCGCAGTGAAGAACGGCAAGCCGGTGGCCGGTGCCGTGCGCGTCCCGATTACCTACGCCATGGATGACACCGAGGACACGAAGTGAAGCGAGCGCCGCTGCTGATGATGGCCGTGCTGCTGGCGGGATGTGCAACCCAGGATCGCCTGACCACCGCCGATACCCGCAGCGAGAATGTCGGTCACCAGCGCCTGCGACCCGATGCGGGGGGAGGGACCGGCCAGATCCAGCCCTACGCACTGGCCGCCAGCGAAGGCTACCGCATGCCACAACTGCATACGGCACCGGACCCGGTAGTGGGCGAGCGTGATCCACGCACCTCGCTGCCGCCGACTACGGTCTGCCTGCAGGTGGTGGTGGATGCGCAGGGCAGCGTTGAGCGCAGCATCCCGCTGACCGACCGCAGCGAATGCAGTGCGGGTGAGGCACCGGAGAATGCGCCCTTGCTGCAGGCAGCGCAGGAGGCGGTTGCCATGTGGAAGTACTCGTCCGCCGCAGTCTGTCACTTCGCTGCAGGCAAAGTGCCGGCTGATCGCGGCGACTGCCGCAGTGCCGAGCGGGTCGAACCGGTGGCCGTCACCCTGCAGTACGCCTTCACTTTCGAGGTCGTGAAGGGCCAGCAGACGGTCCGCACGCAGGGAAAATGATCGCGCGTGATGCCGGGTAGCGCCGGGCCATGCCCGGCCAGTACAACGGCGTCGATCAGGCCCCGCCCTGGATGTTGGCCTTCACTGCGGGCTGCATCAGTTTCGGTTCTTCCAGCGTGGCATCGCGTGCCTGTCGCACGCTGACGAACTCCGCCTCGGCTACGCCGTCATGCACGTGGATGTTGTGCGCGCGTTGTTCGCCGATGGTGGTTTCGTTGGCGAAATCACGGCCGCCCGGACCGTAGTCGTGGCAGACGAATACGCGGGTCGCATCGGGCAGGGCCAACAGGCGCTGTATCGAACGGTACAGCTGTGCGGCATCGCCGCCCGGGAAATCGCAGCGGGCGGTGCCGCCGTCGGGCATGAACAGCGAGTCGCCGGTGAACAGTGCGTCGCCGATCAGGTAGGCGATGCTGTCGCTGGTGTGGCCGGGCACGGCGATCACCTGGCAGCGCAGTTCGCCCAGAGCGAAGGTTTCGCCGTCGCTGAACAGGTGATCGAAGATTTCATCTGCGGCAGGAAGCTGCAGGCCATAGCGTGGTGCAAACGTCGCCTGCACCGCACGGATGCCTTCGCCGATGGCGAGCGTGGCCTGCGGGAAGCGCTGCTTCAGGCGGCGCCCCGCCGACACATGGTCGGCGTGGGCGTGGGTTTCCAGCAGCCAACGCAGCTGCAGGCCCTGCTGTTCGATGGCCTGCAGCACGTCGCGCAGCGGTGACTCGCTGCTGGCGTCGGTGTCCGGGTCGTAGTCCAGGACCGGGTCGATCAGCGCCGCCTCGCCGCTGGCCGGGTCGCTGGCCAGGTAGCTGAAGGTATTGCTGTCACGGTGGAAGAACGACTGCACCTGGACTGACATTGGAACGCTCCTCAGCGCGTGCCGAGCACGCGGTTCAGCAACTGCGCCAGGTTCTCGCCGGCCAGTCGCAGCTGCGCTTCGGCCAGCGGCCGGTAGCGCTCGGTGTATTCATCACCGATTTTACGCGTGGCCGGATAAACGCCAGCTTGCATGGAAATGCGGCAGCTGGCCTCGGCCCACGTCTGCGGGTCGCGCTGCGGGTTGGACTGGCGCGCCAGCTTCGGCGCGCGCTGGCTCTGCAGCAGCGGCAGGTAGCCCGCGTCGTCCAGCTTGCGGGTGTTGAGCATGCCGCTGTCCCACAGCGAGTGCAGGTTGGTACCGCGGTTGCCGAACTGCAGCTGGAAATCGTTGCCGCCCTTGTCGTGCGCGTAACCGGCGTGCATCGGCTGATGGATGTCGCCGACCAGGTGCACGACGAACTTCAGCGCCTGCAGGCGCTCGCCATCGGTCAGGCTGCGGTCGCCGAGGATGGTGCTCTGTGCCTTCAGGGCCTCGACGATGCAGTTGCCGTTCCTGCAGTGCTTCGGTGCTTCGTAATGGCAATTGTCTTCGGCGATGTTGACGTAGTGCCAGCCGGCCGAACGACGACCCAGGCCCGGGTCCTTGGCGCGCAACTGGTCGGCCCAGGGGGCGATGCTGGCCAGCGTGGCGTCCGGTTCGGTGGCCAGCAGGCGATCCACTTCGGCGCGGGCGGTGGGGTTGAGGCGGGCGTCGGCGACTTCGGCGACAAGGCGGTGGCCTTGTGCGCCCCAGGCATGGGCCGGGGCGGAAGCGGACAGCAGGGCCGGCGCCAGGGCGGCGGCGAGGAACAGGGAATGCAGGGCTTTCATGTGCACATTCTAGCGGGGTAGGTGGATTGAAGAGCGGCGCGTTCCTGTTCCGAAGCGGGAGCGCAGCGGAGGCGCGGCGTGTCCCGGCTCTGCTCCCCGCCTCGCCCCAGCTCCGGAACCGCTTCAGTCCCAGGCACAAAAAAGCCCCGGCAATCACCGGGGCAACATGCTGCGAGGGTTTTGCGTATGGCGGGGGAGCGGGGGCGAAGCCCCCGCGCCCAACACACCGCTTTAGAACTTGAAGACGTACGAAGCGCCGTAGACCAGCGGATCGATGTTGACCGTACCGATCTTCTCGCCGTTCAACTTCACCTTGCTGTCGATGTCGATCCAGCGCATGTCCACACGCAGGGCGCCCTTCTCGCCGATCGCGAAGTCGATGCCCGCATGCGCGGCCAGACCCCACGAATCCTGCAGCTTCAGCTTGCTGCCGGCCAGCGCACCGGTGGTGTCTTCGCTGAAGAAGGTCGTGTAGTTCACGCCCGCGCCGACGAACGGCGAGACCTTGCCCTTGCTGTTGAAGTGGTACTGCAGGGTCACCACCGGCGGCAACTGCTTGGTGCTGCCGACGCGGCCGAGGCCATTGATGTTGATGTCGTGCTTGAACGGCAGCGCGGCCAGCACTTCGATGCCCAGGTTGTCGGCAATGAAGTACTCGCCGGTGATGGTCGGCTTGACGTCGTTGTCGACGTCGACCTTCAGCGTGTGGCCGGCCAGCCAGCCGTTGTTCGACTTCGGCGCCACCTGGTGGACGCCGGCCGAGACGGTCCAGTCGCCCTTTGACTGGGCCATGGCCGGGGCGGCGGCGAGGGACAGGGCGGCAGCCAGGCCGGCCAGGATCAGGGGGGAGGTCTTGCGCATGGGGGTGATCTCGTTGCTGGGTGGATGGCGACAGTCTCGGCCTCACGCCGTGCTAACGCTTTGATCCGGATCAAATCCTGTCCGCCGGCCCTCTGGCCCGGGCGCTGGCCCACGGTGGCCAGCCCCGGTTTGCTAGACTTGTGGGCCCTATCCATCCCGCCGCACCCGTAGCGGCCGCAGGAGCTTGAGAAATGGCAATCAAGGTTGGTATCAACGGTTTCGGTCGCATCGGGCGTAACGTCCTGCGCTCGGCGGTGCTGAACTTCGGCGACGACATCGAAATCGTGGCCATCAACGATCTGCTGGAGCCGGACTACCTGGCGTACATGCTCAAGTACGACTCCGTGCACGGCCGCTTCAAGGCCGACGTGGCAGTGCAGGGCAACGACCTGCTGGTCAACGGCAAGAAGATCCGCCTGACCCAGGAACGCGACCCGGCCAACCTGAAGTGGGATGAAGTCGGTGCCGACGTGGTGCTGGAAGCCACCGGCCTGTTCCTGACCAAGGAAACCGCGCAGAAGCACATCGATGCCGGCGCCAAGAAGGTCATCATGTCGGCGCCGTCGAAGGACGACACGCCGATGTTCGTCTACGGCGTGAACGACAAGACCTACGCCGGCCAGGCGATCATCTCCAACGCCTCGTGCACCACCAACTGCCTGGCCCCGCTGGCCAAGGTCATCAATGACAAGTGGGGCATCAAGCGCGGCCTGATGACCACCGTGCATGCGGCAACCGCCACCCAGAAGACCGTCGATGGCCCGTCCAACAAGGACTGGCGCGGTGGCCGTGGCATCCTGGAGAACATCATCCCGTCGTCCACCGGTGCGGCCAAGGCCGTCGGCGTGGTCATCCCGGAACTGAACAAGAAGCTGACCGGCATGAGCTTCCGCGTCCCGACCTCGGACGTGTCGGTGGTCGACCTGACCGTCGAACTGGAAAAGGAAGCCACCTACGCCGAGATCTGCGCGGAAGTGAAGGCACAGAGCGAAGGCCCGCTGAAGGGCATCCTGGGCTACACCGAAGACAAGGTGGTGGCCACCGATTTCCGCGGCGAAACCTGTACTTCGGTGTTCGACGCCGACGCTGGCATCGCCCTGGACGGCACCTTCGTCAAGCTGGTCACCTGGTACGACAACGAGTGGGGCTACTCGAACAAGTGCCTGGAAATGGCCAAGGTCATCGCCGCCAAGTAAGGCCGGCGAAGATCGCACACGGACCCCGGCCTGGCCGGGGTTCGTCGTTTATGGGGCCGGCCCTGTCGTAGCATGGGCCGGTCGACCGCTGCCGCTGGGGCGCGGGAACGCTATGGAAGCACGCAATGGAAGCACTGATTGCCCTGGTCGTACTGGTCCTGCTGGCCATCCCGCTGCTGCTGGTGGTGGCGCTGGTGATGATTGCCGGCCTGCGCCGCCGCGTCGCCGCGCTGGAAAGCGCCATGGCTGCCGCGCCGGTCGCCGCCATGCCCGCGCCTGAACGGCCTGCGGCCCCCCCTGTGGCCAGTGCCGATCCACCGTTCCTGCGGCCGGTGGCGGCTGCTGCACCGCCTCCGCCTCCGCCCCCGCCTCAGCCAACGCCGGTGCGCGAAGCGGTGCCTGCGGCAACGGAGGCGCCGCGCCCGATCGCACCACCGCCGGTGCCACCCGCGCCGATGCAGCCACCGTTGCCTTCCGGACCGGCGCTGCCGAACTTCATCGAGCGCGGCATTGGCGCGGTCAAGCGCTGGTTCACCGAGGGCAACGTGCCGGTGAAGATCGGCATGCTGGTGCTGCTGGCCGGTGTCGCTGCGCTGCTGAAGTACGTCAGCGACCAGGGCTGGCTGGTGCTGCCGATCGAGCTGCGCCTGGCCGGTGTCACCGTCGGTGCACTGGGCCTGCTGGCGTTCGGCTGGCACCAGCGCGAGCGCCGGCGCCTGTTTGCGCTGGCCTTGCAGGGCGGTGCCATCGGCGTGCTGCTGTTGACCATCTTCGCGGCCTTCAAGCGTTTCGAGCTGATTCCGCCGGGCTTCGCCTTCGTCAGCTCCATTGCACTGGTGGCCGCGCTGTGCGTGCTGGCGGTGGTGCAGAACTCGCGCACGCTGGCGGTGCTGGGCATCCTCGCCGGCTTCATGGCACCGCTGTGGCTGTCCACCGGCAGCGGCAACCACGTGGGGTTGTTCAGCTACTACGCCGTGCTCAACGCCGGCATCTTCGCCATTGCCTGGTTCCGACCGTGGCGCGCGCTGAACCTGCTGGGCTTCGCCTTCACCTTCGGTATCGGCACGTTCTGGGGCGTGCTGCAGTACGCGCCTGACAAGTTCAGCAGCACCGAGCCGTTCCTGCTGCTGTTCTTCGCCTTCTACCTGCTGATCCCGTTGCTCTACGCACGCCGGCAGCCCGCCGGGCAGCGTGACCTGGTCGATGGCAGCCTGGTGTTCGGTACGCCGTTGGTCGCGTTCTCGTTGCAGGCGGGGATGCTGTACCAGCAGCCGATGACGCTGGCGCTGTGCGCACTGGGCCTGGCCGCGATCTACGCGGCGCTGGCGTGGGCGTTGATCAGGCGCGCGTCGTACACCGTGCTGGCGCAGTCGCACGCGGTGCTGGCGGTGGGCTTTGCCACGCTGGCGGTGCCGCTGGCCTTGTCGGCGCGGGCCACCGGCGCGGTCTTCGCGCTGGAAGGCGCCGGACTGGCCTGGTTGGGCCTGCGCCAGAAGCGCTGGCTGCCGCAGGTGTCCGGCGCGCTGCTGCAGATGGGCGCTGCGTTCGCCTTCGTGGCCGGGGGCGATCACTGGCATGAGGACCTGCGCTTCCTGATCAATCCGACCGCCATCGGGGCGCTGCTGCTGGCCCTGGCCGGCTTCGCGTCGGCCTGGAGCTACCAGCGCAGGTCACGCCACGAGATCGCCCTGGTCTACTACCTGTGGGGCCTGCTGTGGTGGCTGGGCGGCATGGTGCATGAGATCA
This sequence comes from Stenotrophomonas sp. YJH_SMC_64, assembly GCF_059371375.1. Taxonomy (NCBI): domain Bacteria; kingdom Pseudomonadati; phylum Pseudomonadota; class Gammaproteobacteria; order Lysobacterales; family Lysobacteraceae; genus Stenotrophomonas; species Stenotrophomonas sp. YJH_SMC_64. The sequence goes on from NZ_JCAFUN010000006.1 coordinate 253,557, forward strand.
CCCGCTTCTTCCCGTACCGCACCGAAGTGGACGCGTTGCTGGTGCTGGCCGCCGTCACTGCCTGGCTGGCCGCCGAAATGCAGCGCCGTCAGCCGGCACGCGCACTGGGCGTGACCGCGCTGGCCATGCTGGCGCTGGGCTTCCCGCTGGCGCTGTTGCAGAGCGACGCGCACCATCAGCCGTTCGCCGGCTACGGTGCGCTGGCCTGGGCGGTGTTCGCGGTGATGGGCGTGCGCACGCTGCTCTGCCTGCGCCAGGGGGGCGACAGCGTAGCGCGCATCGCGCAGTTCCTGTGGTGGCTGTTGTGGCCGTCTCTGCTTTCGCTGCTGGCCCTGTGGGGCGGTGGCGAGGCCGGGCTGGCACAGGGCTGGACCACGTTGCTGGTGACGGTGCCGTGGCTGCTGATGGCGGCGCTGTCGCTGTGGCGTTGGAATGCGCTGCGCTGGCCGCTGGGTGCAGCGTTCGATCGCGTGCGCCAGCCGCTGCAGTGCGTGCTGTTCGGCCTGTTGTCGATCGGCTGGCTGTTCGGACAGCTGCTGCCGGGCGATGCTGCGCCGCTGCTCTGGCTGCCGGTATTGAATCCGGCCGAGCTCGGACAGTGGCTGAGCCTGTTGCTGCTTGCACGCTGGCTGTACAGCGATCAGGCGCCGAAGACCCTGTTGGGAATCCGCATGCCGCTGCTGTCACTGGCAACGTTCTTCGCGCTGACCAGCGTGGTGCTGCATGGCGTGCATCAGTGGGGCGGCCTGTCGTGGAGTGCGTCGATGATGCGTTCCAGCCTGGCGCAGACCAGCCTGACCGTGCTGTGGAGCGTGCTCGGCGTGATTGCCTGGGTGTGGGGATCGCGCCGTGGCCAGCGCGTGTTGTGGATGGTCGGTGCCGTGCTGATGGGCGTGGTGCTGGCCAAGCTGGTCATCGTCGATCGCCAGCACCTGGGCAACCTGCTGGGCATCGCATCGTTCATCGCCTACGGCCTGCTGTGCACGGTCGTGGGTTATCTGGCACCGGCACCGCCCAGCGCGGCGCCGTCCGTGGAGGAAAAACAATGAGGAAGTGGAGCAGGGCGCTGCTGCCGGCGATGTTCGGCATGCTGGCCGCCGTTGCGGTGCAGGCCGCCGACTACCGCACGCAGTACGCCGAGCAGTGGCCGCTGACGCTGTCCAGCGCACAGTCCGGTGCGTACAGGGTGGTTCTGGAGCCGGCGATCTATCGCCGTGCAGGTGCCGCAGACCTGGGTGACCTGCAGGTGTTCAACGCCGCCGGCCAATCGTTGCCATCGGCATTGCTGGCACCCGACCAGCCGCTGGCACAGCCGCCGGTGCAGCGTGAGCTGCCGTGGTTCGCGCTGCCGCCGCTGGCCGAAGCACAGCGCAATGATCTGCAGTTGCTGACCGAGCGCGATACCGATGGCCGTGTCCGTCGCGTCGAAGCACGCGTGAGCGGCGGTGCGGCAGCGAACGGGCAGGGTGGTTGGCTGGTCGATGCCAGCGTGCTCGGCCAGCAACCGTTGGCGGCACTGGTGCTGGACTGGGCTGACAGCGGACAGCCGTTGCAGGCGCAGGTGCAGCTGGATGCCAGCGACGACCTGCAGCACTGGCGTCCGATCGGGCGTGACATCCCGCTGGTCGACCTGCAGCGTGCTGGCAAGCGCCTGCTGCAGCGCCGCCTGCAGGTGGACGGCGAGGCGCGCTATCTGCGCGTGCTGGCGCAGGGCGATACGCGCCTGCCGACGCTGCGCAGCGTGCTGGCCGAGCTGCCGCCGGCGCCGGCCACGCTGCCGTGGGAGTGGCTGTCGCTGGAACCGACCTCGAAGGGCAAGGGTGAATACACGTTCGAACTCGACGGCCGTTTCCCGGTAGCGCGCGCGGATGTGACCAGCACCGACAACAGCCTGGTGCAGTGGACGTTGTTCAGCCGCGATGACGAGAGTGCGGAATGGCAGCGCCGCAGTGCGCCATGGATTGCGTACCAACTGCAGCAGGGCGCGCAGGGCCAGCGCCAGCAATCAGCGGCCCAGCCGCTGGGGGGCGTGCATCGTGACCGCTACTGGAAGCTGGTGGCGAATCCGGCGGAAACTGCGACCGCGCCGACCTTGCGCTTGGGCTACCAGCCGGAAGTACTGGTATTCCTGAGCCAGGGGGCAGCGCCGTATGCATTGGCAGTGGGCAGCGCGACCGCGCGCCGCATGGAAGCGCCGATTGGTGTGTTGATCGAGGAACTGCGGCAGCGCAATGATCCGTCGTGGCAGCCGACGCTGGCGCGCCTGGAGGGCAGCCCGGAGCCGCTGGCCGGTGACGCGGCGCTGAAGCCGCAGCACGATTGGAAGGCGTGGTTGCTGTGGGCGTTGCTGGGGCTGGGTGTGTTGGTTGTTGGCGGCCTGGCGGTCAGCCTGCTTCGGCAGAAGCCGGCGCCTTCGGCGTAGGTTCCGGCGAACGGCGCAGCCCCTCGTGGGTGGTCATTCTTCGAGCAAAAGCCGCGCTTGGCCGGGCGGGTGGGTTGTCTGGGGGACGCCGTGAATACGTCCCTGTAGCAACTGTGTTGATGGAGGGACTTGGCCCCTCCATGAGACGGGCACGGTAGTGCCGGCCGCTGGCCGGCAGCCTTTGGTCTTGCGCCCTGGCTGGCCTTAGGCAGGGACCAGCCCGTTTTCAGCGTC